>NZ_RZOM01000261.1:0-6401 GCF_003999175.1 Mesorhizobium sp. M7A.F.Ca.ET.027.03.2.1
GCCAGATGCAGCAGAGTGGGCACGATGATCCGCGCTACGGCGGGTTTTTGGCCCAGCGCCGATTGGGCGCCGGCCGAATGCGCGCGGCTATGCGTTTCGAGCTTTCGCGGGTCGCGGTTCCATGACAAGGCGGCGAGCTTTTCGCCGGCGGCGGGACCGAGCAGCCGTGTCAGCGCGCCGCTGTGCGTCCTGGCCAGCTGGCCGATGGTCTCGACGCCGATTTCCGCCAGCCTCGCCCTGGTCGCCGGGCCGACGCCCCACATCAGCCCGACCGGCAGGTCGTGCAGGAAAGCGAGCTCGCTGCCGGGGTCGACCACCACCAGCCCATCCGGTTTGGCCACCTGCGAGGCGATCTTGGCCAGATGCTTGGTGCGTGCTACGCCGATCGAGATCGGCAGGCCGAGTTCGGCCCGCACGCGGCGGCGGATGGTCGTTGCGATCTCCTGCGGCGAGCCGAACAGATGCGTGCAGCCGGCGACGTCGGCAAACGCCTCGTCGATGGAGATGCGCTCGACCACCGGGGTAAAATCGTCGAGCACCTTGATCGCCGCGTCGCCCAGCCGCTGGTAGTGGCTGAAATTGCCGCCGACGAAGATCAGCTGCGGGCACAGCTCACGCGCCTTGCGCCCCGGCATGCCGCCGCGCACGCCGAAGGCGCGGGCCTCATAGGAAGCGGCGAGCACGACACCGCCGCCCACCGCGATCGGCTTGCCGCGCAGCGACGGATCGAGCAACTGCTCGACCGAGGCGTAGAAAGCGTCGAGATCGGCATGCAGGATGGTGGCTGTCGTTTCCATCGACCGCACATCCGCAGTTGCTGATAGATTGGAACAAATAAAGAACAAAGGTGGATCGTTGTCAAGCAAGCTGTGGAAAGCTCCCCCTTCTCCGCTTGTGGGAGAAGGTGTCGCCGAAGGCGACGGATGAGGGGTGTTCCAGGGAACGCCAGCGTCTCACTCCGCTGGAACACCCCTCATCCGTCTCGGCGCTGCGCGCCGATCCACCTTCTCCCACAGGGGGAGAAGGGAAACAGCGCAACGCCTAGACAATATGCTCCGATCGCAGCGCCGCTTTCATCTTTTCCAGCGCCGCTTCGCCGCCTGCCGCCAATTCGCCGGCAATCCTGGCCAGCTTATCGTCGGCCTTGCGGTGCTTGCTGCCCCAGGCGCCGAGCGTCGCCAGCACCGGCAAGAGGTCGATGCCTGCTTCGGTCAGCCGGTAGACCGTTTTCAAGCCATGCGTCGGGTCGTCGCTTCTGGTGAGGATGCCTTCCTCCTGAAGCGTTTGCAGCCGCTCGGCCAGCGTGCGCGAGGAGATGCCTTCGTCGGATTGCAGGAATTCGCGAAAGTGCCTTTTGCCGGCGAAGGCCATGTCGCGGATGATGAGCAGCGTCCAGCGGTCGCCGATCAGTTCGAGCGACAGGTTGATCGGACAGCCGGATTTTTCGCGCGTCGACATCTACGGTTCCATTTTTAAATCACTTTACTATTGACATCGTTTTGGCCTTGCGTCAACGGTTGCAAATGTAAACTGTTTTGCGTTGGCCGTGGGGAGAATGACGGTGAAAAAGCTGGTCCTGCAGATGCAGATGTCGGTCGACGGCTTTGTCGGCGCCAATGAGGACCATCCCTGGCAGCTCTGGGAATGGGGCGACGACAGCGCCTGGGACGACGCGCTGAAGCAGGACTTCAACGCTGTCTTCGCAGGCGTCGATACCATCCTGCTCAGCCGCAAAATGGCACAGGAGGGCTACCTCACCCATTGGGACACTGCGGCGAAGAAGTTTCCGCACGATCCGTTCTACGCCTTTGCGCAGCGCATCGTCGACGCCCGCAAGGTGGTGCTCAGCGACAAGCTCGAGCAATCGGCCTGGGAGCCGGCTTGGGAGCGCACCAGTGTGGCCAGCGGCGACCTGCCGCGCGAGGTCAACGCGCTGAAGACGGGCGAGGGTGGCGACATTGCCGTGTTCGGCGGCGCCGGTTTCGCGTCAGCGCTGATCGCGGCCGGGCTGGTCGACGAGTTCCAGCTGTTCGTCAACCCGGCGGTGCTGGGGGCGGGCCGCCGGATTTTTGATCAGGGCGGTTTTAGGAACCTGCGGCTGCTCGGCTCGAAGGCCTATGCCTGCGGCATGGTGGTCAGCCGTTATGCACCGGCGGGGTGAGGGGAACCTCCATCTTCTCCCTGCTCACTTGGCATCGTGGAAAATAATCCCTACCGTGTGGCGCATGCCTGAGCGCAGCCGGCTGACGCCGTGGCGCAGATTGACGCGGTAGTTGCCTTTGGTGCCCTGCACCGGCCGGTTGTGGACGGCGAACACAACGGCGTCGCCCTGCCGCAGCGGCACCACTTCGACTCGGCTCTGCATGCGCGGGCGCTGCTCGGTCAGCGCGAACTCGCCGCCTGTGAAATCCCGGCCCGGTTCGGAGAGCAGGATCGCCACCTGCAGCGGAAAGGCGAGATCGCCATAGAGATCCTGGTGCAGGCAGTTGAAGTCGCCAGGCACATATTGCAGCAGCAGCGGCGTCGGCCGTGTCTGGCCGGCGGCATGGCACTGCTCGAGAAACGCGGCATGCGTCGTGGGATAGCGCATGGCCTGCCCCATGCGCTCGTTCCACCGATTGGCGACCTCGGCCAGCCTGGGATAGAGCGCGCTGCGCAGGCCACCCAGGAGGTCGGGCAAGGGATAGCGGAAATAGCGGTACTCGCCCTTGCCGAAGCCGTGCCTGGCCATATGGATGTGGCTGCGGAAATGCTTCTCCTCGGGATAGAGGCCGGCGATCTGCCGGCATTCTTCGGGCGAGAGCAATTTCTCGATCACCGCGCAGCCGAAGCCGTCGAGTTCGGCAGCAAGGGCCGGCCAGTCGTAACCGGCGATGCGTGTCTGAGCAGCTTCGACCACCGATGCGGCAATTTTGGCATGGCATTCATATCGTAGCCTCCTTGTAGAGCAGGGCGCGCTTGCGCTCGACGCCCCAGCGGTAGCCCGACAGCGTGCCGGCGGCGCGGACAACACGGTGACAGGGAATGCCCAGCGCAATCGCGTTGGCCGCACAGGCGGTCGCCACGGCGCGGGCGCCGTTCGGCTGGCCGAGACGCCGGGCGAGCGCGGTGTAGGTGATGGTGGCGCCGCACGGGATGCTGCGCAGCACGGCCCAAACACGCTGCTGGAATGGCGTGCCGTGGCGCAGGTCGAGCGGCAGGTCGAGGCCGACGCCAGGCATTTCGATGAAGCGCGCGATTGCGGCGAGATCGTCGCGCAAAGCGGCCTCGTCTTCGACCAGTACCTTGCCGGGGAAGCGGTTGGCGAGATCCTGCTCCAGTGTGTCAGCATCCGAGCTGATCAGGATGGCGCAGACGCCGATCTGGCTGCGCGCTGCCAGGACGTCGCCGATTGCGGATTCACCGATGGCGTAGCTTATGGTGTCGAAGGCATTGGGGACGCTCGCCGGTGGCGCCATTTGGGTTTGCATGAGGTTCATTGCGTTTACTCCTTTGTCTGTGCGCGAACCCTAGCTGTGCGCCGGTCGGTGCTCACTCCGATGCTTGCTTTCAAACTCAAATCGCCCGCGTACGGGGGTGAAGGACGCCCAGGGTAAGCGCTCTACGGCGCCCCCTCTGTCCTGCCGGACATCTCCCCCACGGGTGGGGAGATTGGCTGTCATCACCGCCTTCGCCAATCTCCAACGTTGCAGGACGAGAGCCGGCGCCGGAACTGCCAATCTCCCTCCTTGTGGGGGAGATGTCCGGCAGGACAGAGGGGGGCGCCGTAGAGCGCTGATTTTGATCATTCGCACTTCGGCCAAGCATGCTCATGCCACACGTGTGACCGACATCTCGCTAAGCACAAACACCTCACCGCTCAGCAGCCGCAGCTCGATCTCGCCGGTTGCGGTGTGGTTCCACTCAGCCCTACCCTCATCGACCAGCCCGCCGATGGCGGCCATGACCTGGGATTTCGCCTCTTCGGCGCGATTGCCGGCGGCGGTGGTGCGGGCGGTCCCATCGGTGACGCTGTCATGAGGTCTTGCCATCGCGCGCATGCTTGGCCGTCATCTCCGCGCGGATCGGTAAGCGCTGCCGGGTGCGTTCGACCCGTCCGCCTCGCGGTCGAGCAGTGCGCGTTTGCGCTCAGCGCCCCAGGCGTAGCCGGACAGGGCGCCATCCCTGCGGATCACGCGGTGGCAGGGAATGGCGACGGCAAGACTGTTGGCGGCGCAGGCGGCGGCGATGGCGCGGGTTGCCTTCGGCGCGCCGATGCGCTGCGCGATCTCGGTATAGGAAACCGTGCGGCCGACGGGGATGTCTTGTAAAGCCTGCCAGACACGCTGCTGGAAGGCGGTGCCGCGCACGTCGAGCGGCAAATCGAGACCGAGCGCCGGAACCTCGACGAAACCGACGACGCGGGCGACCAGTGCTTCGTAGTCGCTGTCGCCGCCGATCAGCCGTGCCCTGGGGAAACGATCCTGGAGGTCGCGCACCAGTGCATCAGGATCGTCGCCGAGCAGGATCGAGGCGACGCCCTTTTGACTGGACGCGACCAGGATGGCGCCGAGCGAGGTCTCGCCGACGGCGAAGCGGATCTCTTCATCGGCGCCGCCGGCGCGATAGCGCGTCGGCGTCATGCCGAGCATGCCAGTGGATTTCTCATAAAAACGTCCGCTCGAATTGAAGCCGGCATCGTAGATCGCCGTCGTGACGCTGGCGCCGTCTTCCAGGCCCTGACGAACCCTGGCGGCGCGGTGCGCGGCGGCATAGTCCTTCGGTGTCAGCCCGGTGGCCGCCTTGAAGATACGATGGAAATAACCGGCGCTGCGGCCGGCGGCATCAGCCAGCTCAGCGAGCGACGGTTCTTCCTGGCTCTGCTCGATCCTGCGGCAGGCAGCGGCGACCATCGCCGCGTTGCCGGCCTCGAGCGACGGGCCATCCGGGTCGCAGCGCCGGCACGGGCGAAAACCAGTCGCTCGTGCCTGGTCCAGGGTGTCGTGCAATTGCACATTTTTCGGATTGGCGCGCCGAGACGGGCAGGAAGGCCGGCAATAGACGCCGGTCGTTGCCACCGAATACCAGAATGCGCCGTCGGCCGACTTGTCGCGCGCGACGATTCGTGCCCAGCGCGGATCGTCGGCGATTTGCAGCGGCTCGGATTTCAGATTTTTCGCCAAGGTGATGAACATGGCCGGCATTGAAGCCGTCAAAAGCCGGTCTCGCCACCCGTTTCCTGCCAAGCGCCCTCGGCCCTGCTAAGCCGCGCGCTTGGGTTCCACCGCGAACGGGCTGAGGCCGAGCCAGGTCTGCATCTTCCTGCCGATGGCCTGGTCACCAGTCAGGGCAACCCTGGCGCCGGCCTTCTCGACGGTCAGCACTCCCATCCAGATCGCCGTAATCGTGTGCAGGTCGGTCGAGACGTAGAGGTCGACATCGAAGCCCGGATCGTACCAGCACAGATCGACCTCACCGTGCTTCTCGACGATCAGCCACCACGACCGTTTGGACGCCGGGAGATCCGGATACAGGAATTGTATCACCGTGCGCCCTTCAGGCAGCGGCGAGGGGTTTAGATTGCGCCGCATGTCCCACATCAGCAACGACGGATCGAGGTTCTTCAGCGACAGCCGGGACTCGACCCATTTCTGCCCCCAGAAGCCCATTGCCTCGACGACCGGGCGCAAATCCCGGCCGGCTTCCGTCAGCCGATATTCGAAGATTCCTTTTTCGCCCGGCACTTCCTTGCGCTCGACGATCCCGGCGATCTCAAGTTCCTTCAGCCGTTGCGACAGAAGGGTCGGCGACATTTTGGGAACGCCGCGGCGCAGGTCGTTGAAGCGGGTCGAGCCGGCCACCAGTTCACGCATCAGCACCATCGTCCAGCGGGTGCACAGCACCTCGGCGGCCATCGATAGCGGGCAGAATTGTTTGTATCCGTGCTGGCTCATGATTGGTGCCTCTCCCTCAAACCTGACCGAATATTAGGCCTTCCTGGATGAAGCGGCCAGTACGGAAACTGTACTGCCCCGGTACAGATCGCGGACTGGTTGGCGGGTGCCTTGCCATGCGAGCCCTTTGGCCGGTTGCACGGGATACCCCTGTGCACCGCAACCAGGAGACTACCATGACCGCCTACGTTATCGCAGACATCAAGATAAACGACGCGCAGTGGGTGCCGGCCTATGCCGCCTCGGTGCACGACCTCGTCCACAAACATGGCGGCAGATATCTGTCGCGCAGCGGCAATGTGAAGACCCTCGAAGGCAAGCCGCTCGATACCACGCTGATCGCGCTGATGGCGTTCCCGTCGGAAGCGGCGGCGCGCGCCTTCACCACCGACCCTGCCTACGCGCCCTTCGTGTCGGCCCGTCAGGGCGGCAGCGACAGCCGTTTCCAGATGATTGACAACACCGATC
>NZ_RZOM01000262.1:0-6387 GCF_003999175.1 Mesorhizobium sp. M7A.F.Ca.ET.027.03.2.1
GCCGCCCGGTCGGCGGCGTCTGCCCGTTCGGCCTGCCGGCGCCGCTGCCGGTCTATTGCGACGTATCGCTGCGCGAGTTTGACGAAGTGGTGCCTGCGGCAGGCGCCACCAACGCCGCGGTGCGGATTGCACCGCAGCGCATGGTTGAGATTACCGGCGCTGAGTGGGTGGATGTGTGCCAGAGGTAGCATTAGCACCAAGCCGGAGCTCAAGCGCACAGGAGATGGTGCCCCGATCCGAGATTTGGCCGGGCTGACCGGGGCATCTGGAGGGGCGGACTTCGGGGGAAAGTCCTGCTTTGAATTGGTCGGAGTGGCCGGATTCGAACCGACGACCCCTTGACCCCCAGGAAAATAGGCGTTTTCCGTTTTTGATAGTTCTTTCAATGATTAAGCCCGTTTCCGTTTCGGGGTTCGGGACTTTTTTCGGGACTCAGTGCCTTGCTTTTGCAACGCCTCCATGGCTGTCGCAACTTCCTCATCGAGCACGTGCGCGTAACGCGTCGTGGTCTTTATGTCGGCGTGACTTAGCGCTTTCTGCACCGTCTTCAGATTGCCTGTGGCGCGCAGAAGCTTGGTTGCAAGGTCGTGTCGGAAATCATGAAAGCGAAAGTCGGATACACCAGCCGCTTTGCGGACGCGCTTCCACTGCGATTTCAATCCCTCGTAGGTCACCGGGTATCGTTTCCCGCGTTCACGGGAGTCACCATCACCTTTGTAGCCAGCATCGGCCTTTCGCGCCCGCTTTGCCTCATACGTAAACACCCACTCGGTGTGATGCTTGCGCAAGGGCAGCAGGATGCCACGCACCGTCGAGGTGAGGGCGGTTTTGACGGTTGCGCCGCCCTTGCCAATTGTGACAATCCAGCCTGTCTCCCAATCAACGTCCTGCCATCGCAAAAGGCATTCGTCCAAGCGCATTCCGGTAGCGCGGGCAAATTCAAAAATCGGCGTGTAATCGGATCTCGTCGCCAGCCGAAGGGCCGCGCTTTCATTCCCACGCAATTCCCGAACGCGCTCCTTTGGCTCGGCAAGGAAATGGTCATGCCAATTCGGTTCAACGGGGAAGGTGTGACGCCAAGTTCGTTTCGCGCGGGTGAATATCTTCTTGAGCACGAGCGTAGTGGAGCGGTTCACAGTGGCAGCGGACACAAGGTGCATTGCCTCGCCGTCCTTTGTCTGCGCGCGTCCCCACGCCGATTGCGAGCGCCGCCACTGAACTAGCTTGGCAACCTCATCGTCGTTAATGTCGACAAGGAGCTTTGCCGGTCCGAAATAATCCACCAGCCGTCCAAGGTCGGTCCACGTGGTTTTCGCGTTTGCGTGGTGCTCGCCGACTTCTCGCCAGTAGCGTGCTGCGGCATCATCGATTGTGAGTGGTCCTCCGCCTGCGGCCCTGGCTGCCTTGATAGCAGCCTTAGCCTTGTCCCGCTGGTCGCGTTCTACGCCGCGCGCATCTCGCTCATTTTTGCAGCCCGTAGAGCCGTGAAACCGCTGGCCACCGACTTGGAAGTCAAATTGGTAATATGGGCTGTTCTTGGGTTTGTAGACGGACAATCGCGTGTCCTCCTTCTGGCAATGAAATCCGTAACATCGCAAGGGATAAAACCCATTCGCGGGCGCTTGGCGCCGCAGCCAATAGGGACGTAAGCAAGTTCGCCGCTCCTAGTATGTGCAAGGAGCGTTTTCGTTGTAATGCCAAGTGCGGCGGCCGTTTGCTTTGCAGTCCAAAGCAGCGCGGCTGGCATATTGTCGTTGTCAGCACGCATCAGGCGCCTCCTTCGAGCCGCGGCTGCACCCACTCGTCCCATGTCTTGTGCGGGATGAATTCGACCCCGTTCTTCTCAAGGACATCCCGGATTTTGACGAGGGTCGCTGGTTTCAGTTCTTTGCCGTTTTCGAGCTTCGTGATTGTAGCGGTTGAGACGTCTGCCTCGGCCGCCAGGTCGCGAACCGTGAGACGCGCGAGCGTGCGCGCCGTGCGATAGAGCATCATGCGTTCGAACTCCGGCATGCGAGGAAGTTTGGCCATAGTGATACAATGTAGTAGTTTTCGCCTCTTTAGTCAATGCTACATTGTATCATTTTTTCTAGGCATATTAAAAAGCCCGCGCGAGGCGGGCCGTCGTTACATTAGCAGCCGCTTGACGAAGCCGCTGGCCGCGCCAGAGTCATGGGCATGGCCAGGGGCATTAAGATCGGCGACGAGGTTGCGATCACAGCGACCGTCCGGCGACGCGTCACCGAGGATCGCGTCAGCGTCTCAATCCCGTCCTATCGCTTTCCACACTCGATTGTTGACAGAACATCCAAGGTGAAGAAGGGCCAGCCGTTGGAACTGGTCGGCGACGTCACGCATATCGACGGGGATTGGGTGACGGGTGAACCTTGGCATCCCGGTCACGGTGAACATGGACACGCTCAGGCTGGTGACGGCCTACAAGCCGCCCACGAGGAAGACGCCGCTGGTGGACAAGCCGACGTAGGTACTTGCACGCCCGCGGCAGTTGGGCGATGCTGATGTCTGCCTTGAGAGAAGCGGCCCTTGGCACCTTATGAAAAAGCCGCGTGATAACCGACGAGCCTACGTCGAAGAGAAGCAAGAAGCAGCACGACTGCCCGACATAACTCCCAAAACAACCCGGCTCGCGGCCTCGCTCACGCGCGGCTCCGGCCCTAAAGAGCATTTGGAGGAAGTCATGCAGACGCAGAATGGTTATTGGTGGGCGATTAGCATTCGGCAGGACGACGGCCGGCCCGAGATTATCGATGTAGGTACTTATTCATTCGGCCAAATGGCCAATCGCATTGGAGACTCTGACCCATTTGACCTATTCGAATTCGAGCTGCTCCAGCACGTCGATACCAGCGCCTGGCCGCAGACGGGGAAGGTCGACCCAGGAGCTGTCAGCGAGGGCTATTGGTGGGCTGTCGACCCTGCGGAAGAGGCACACCAGATTGTCTTGGTAGGAAAAGATGGAGCCGTACAGGACTTCAACGGCGACTTTGGCTCCAGTCTTGATGCGTTTGAATTCCTAATGCCAATCGACACCAGCGGCTGGCCGACTGCTCTACCCGTTGACTAAGTTGGCCCGCTCTACCGTGGTCGAGGCTTGTAGCTCCGGATATGACATGTCAGTTTGGCGTAGAAAAGGGAGGGAATCATTCATGGCCAATCGAATGGAATTCGATCAGAACGAAGATCATATCGGCGGGAATTTTGAATGGGACGTGGCGCCTAGTTGCTGCGATCTGCTGAAGGATGCCGTAGACGAGGAGAAGTTCATCTTCGTCAGCAATTTCGCTAGCAAGGAATCCAACTCCTTTTATATGATGCCAGTTACTAGCGAAGGTTATTTTGCACGGGAAAGCGGCGTCTCGATCAGCCATTGCCCTTGGTGCGGGAAGAAGATCGTAGCTACCAAAAAGTATCCTGATAAAAAGTCCGCAAAGGTCGGCAGCGCATCTTGAACTAATCCTCCCGCCACACAGGCACGCGGTGGATTTTGAGCGAGACCAGCCGCCGGATGCGCAGACCTACGGCTTCACTCCCGCTTGGAACGAACCCCTTCACGTCCAGCGGCCCGTGGTCGCCAGCCTCGCAGCGCATCCGGCGCATTAGCGAGTCAACGTCGACATCGCCGAAAATCTGAATCAAGTCGTCAGGGCGATAGTTGTGCGTCCTCTTACAGTAGCGGCAGGTGACACGGACCAAGCTCCGCGTCTCATTGAGCGCTGACAGCGGAAAGATTTTCGTTTTTGGCCAATACGGTTCCGGCATGAGAACGAAATAGGAACAAATGCCTGTGCAGGTCAAGGGAGTGAAATTGGTCAACGCCTAGACTCACGTCCGCTCGGCGTGCGACGGTGACGCAGGAATGGGAGGGGAAGATGTTTCGTGTGGTCTGCTGCGCAGCGTTTGTTGGCGTGGCTATTTCTCCGACATTTGCAAAAGACACGACAGACCCAAAGATCATCTCGTTCTGTCAAGAGCGTTGGGGCGATGATTACGTGATGCAGCAGGATTGCCGCAAAAGCCAGCAGGACGCTTTGATTTCTGCCTTCGCAACAAAAATGGCCGCCGAAAACAGCCCCACCATTACGAAAATAATCCGTCTCTGCCGCCAACGGTGGGGCGACAAGCAAGGCAGGACGGATTGGGTGATGGTCAACGATTGCACTGAAAGTCAGGCCAAGGCGTACTACGAAATGAACCTGGCGAAGTGAAGTTCGACAGTTAGCTTTTGCTGGTTCAGGGAGGGTGCTCGCTTGGTTTCATCGATGCGCATAACAGTAGCAGTGGTCGTCACATTGTTGCTTGGCGCGCCCCTGGCTTTCGCTGCTTCTCCGAGTTTTGACTGTGCCAAGGCTACGAACGCGGACGAAAAGGCGATCTGCACCAACGCGCAACTCGCGAAAAATGACCAACTCACAACTGACGCATTCAACCAGGCCAAGGCGAAGAATCGAAAAGCTGCCTTAGCTACGGCTCGGGGCTTTCTGAAGACCCGAGCCGCTTGTGGGGCAGACATCGATTGCATCGCTAATGCGCAGACCCAAGCCGTTCTTGATTTTGCCTTGCTCGGTGCTCAACTGCCGAAACCTGAGCCTGAGCCCGCGAAGACGGATTCCACTATGTCGGAAATTCGCACTAACTGCGCGGCGGAGTGGCAGGGCGACTATCGAATGCAAGAATACTGCATCAACCAACAGACCGAAGCATTGCAGGCAATGAAGCCGGTGGCAGATTCCGCAACTCCAGTTGAGCGTGAGATTCTAGGCAAGTGTGCCAACGAATGGCGAAAGCCCGTTGGGTTCGACTATCGCATGGTCAAATACTGCTACGAGAAGCAGATTGAGGCTTACAGACGGCTGAATTGATCGCCTACCCAAACGCCGCTAGCGCCGTCTCCCACGCCGGGTCGTCGTAAAGGCTGCCGCTTTCAGCGCTACCGCCCGCAGCCGCACGATTTACGGCCATTGCCGCGGCAATCGCGCCGTCGATCGACAGATGACGCTTGCCCTTGTGCAGGCGCACCTTGTGGCCGTGGCTGTTTGTCTCGACTTCGACATTGGCGAAGCAGAAGCGGAGGATTTCATGCCCGCCATGCTTGAACCTCTTGGCGACGATCGCCCGTTCCAATTCGGCAATCGCCGGCATCATGGACAGCGAACCCTGCCGGTGCTCCACGGCTGGGAAGCCGTCTTCCAAGAGGTTGTTCAGCGTGTTCCTGGCCAATGCCGGGTCGAACGCGATTTCCCGCACGTCGAACTCGTCGCATAGCTCGCGTATCTTGTCCTCGACCGCACGGAAGTCGACTACGTTGCCAGGCGTGGCCGTTATCAATCCCTCGTCTGCCCATCGTACATAGGGCGCCCCGGATGCTTCCTGCCGCGCTCGCAGGTTCTCTGCCGGGCAAAAAAACCACGGCACGACAACATAGCCATCCCCGAAACGGAACGCCGCGACGATTACGGTGAGGTCGCCGGATGACGATAAATCGACCCCGAGCCAACACGGTCCGCCTGCCAATGTCGCAAGATCGATCGGCTCGGCGCCTTCGTCATAGGTGGCCATTTCCACGAATGGCGAAGCGCTGTGGTCGAGCCAAAAGTTGCAATGATACTGCTTGAAGGCCTCACGTTCGGCCGGCCTTGCTTCGGCCTCGCGCGCCATTGCCCGCAAGCCGGCAAGATCAGGATAGCCAAGCGCCAAGCCAGGGTTAACGGCGTGCCACATGGCCTCGTTACGCCAGTCTGCGTCGGCTGGCGCTTGGAATAGGATCGGAAGAAAACTCGGATCGTCAACCTCGCCGCGCGCCACCCGTCGCACGTAGTCGTAAAGGTCATAAGCCAGGTTTTCCTGGCCACGTCCCGCCGTGGTGATGATGACGTTCAAGCTGCCTGCCGTCTTCGCCAAGCCGGTGCGCAATGCCTCCCAAAGATCACGGCCCTTCCACGCATGGAGCTCATCCGTAAGAAGAAAATTCGGCGTGCGCCCATGCTGGGTCGCGCCGTCGCTGGAAATCGCCTCGAATGTTGCGCCCTTGCGTGGGTGAACAATTTTAGCCGTGCCTGGCCGAAGCTTCAGCTTTGCAGCAACGCTGCTGTCCGACTCCACAATACCAAGCACCTCGCCATAAGCGATGCGAGCCTGCTTGGCGTCCGCAGCCGCCGCAATGGCTTGCCCATGTGGTACACGCTCCGGGCCGAACGTATGGAGGCAGGCAAGTCCGGCGCCGATCTGAGAGGTCTTGCGTGCCCCGCGCGGCACCATGATGAAGGCCGTGCGAACCTGCCGCAGACCACTCTCATCGCGCGGCCCGTAGATGCGGCGAATGATACGCTCCGCCCAATCGTCAAGCTGAAAAGCGTGTCCGGCCAATGT
>NZ_RZOM01000263.1:0-6383 GCF_003999175.1 Mesorhizobium sp. M7A.F.Ca.ET.027.03.2.1
GACAATTACATCGACTGCTGGGCGGATCTGAAGAAGCGTTTCAACGGCACGCCCGAGGGCGACTGGTCTTGAGCACCGAGCCAATGCCGGATCGGCTGGTGCTTTTGGGCTCGAAGGGCGGCCCTGCGCTGCGGCCAGGCGGTCCGTGGCCGAGTTCGTCGCTGCTGCAGATCGGAGGCCGCAGCATCGTCGTCGACTGCGGGCTTGGCGTGACGCGCGGTCTGGTCGACGCGGGCATCGGCCTGAAGGCGCTCGACCTGATCTTCATCACGCATCTGCACTCCGACCATGTCCTGGAACTGGGGCCGTTGATCCACACCGCCTGGACGGCGGGTCTGGCCACGCCCGTCGGCGTCTTCGGTCCGCCCGGCACTGGCCACTACTGGCGGCGCTTTTGCCAGGCGATGGAGTTCGATATCGAAATCCGCATCGTCGACGAGGGCCGGCCGGATATTCGAGGCCTGGTTTCGATCGTCGAATTCGGGGAAGGCCAGGTACTCGAGCAGGGCGGCTTGACGGTTTCGGCGCTGCGCGTCGAGCATCCGCCGGTGACCGACTGTTTTGCCCTGCGCTTCGAACACGGCGGGAAAAGCGTGGTGTTCTCAGCTGACACGGTCTTTTATCCGCCGCTCGCGGAGTTCGCCCGGAGTGCGGATATCCTCGTCCATGAAGCCATGCTGGAGGAAGGCATCGAGCGGCTGGTGGCCAGGACCGGCAATGGCGCGCGGCTGAAAGACCACCTGCTCGCCAGCCACAGCTTTGCCGAAGAGGCCGGCAGCATCGCCAGCGATGCCGGCGTCAAGAGACTGGTGCTCAATCATCTCATTCCGGCCGACGATCCCGGGATCGGCGAGGCCGATTGGACTGCCGCTGTCAGGAAAACATGGGCCGGCGACTTGACGATCGCCCGCGACGGTCTTGTTGTGGGCTTAAGCAGCGCCAAAGCTGCAGCAGGAGAGGAAACCGCATGAAGCTTGCCACATTGAAGGACGGGACGCGCGATGGAAAACTCGTCGTCGTCTCGCGCGACCTGACACGCTTCACAGACGCCTCGTTCCTGGTGCGCACGCTGCAGGCGGCGCTCGACGACTGGCGCCGCATCGCCCCGCATCTCGCGACAATAGCGGAATCGCTTGAGAACAATGCGATGCCGGCGGAGCGCTTCCACGAGCATGACGCCCACTCGCCGCTGCCGCGCGCCTATCAATGGGCCGACGGCTCGGCTTATGTGAATCATGTCGAACTGGTGCGCAAAGCGCGCGGCGCCGAGATGCCTGCGAGCTTCTGGACCGACCCGCTGATCTACCAGGGCGGCTCGGACGCTTTCATTCCGCCACGCGATCCGATCCGCATGGCTGACGAAGCCTTCGGCATCGACATGGAAGGCGAAGTCGCCGTCATTGTCGACGACGTGCCGATGGGCGCCAGTGTCGATGAGGCGCGCGCGGCGATCCGGCTGGTCATGCTGGTCAATGACGTCACGCTGCGCGCTCTCACCGGACCGGAACTGGCCAAAGGTTTCGGGTTTTTCCAGTCAAAACCGTCCTCGGCGTTTTCGCCTGTCGCGGTCACGCCGGACGAACTGGGTGACGCCTGGGACGGCGGCAAGGTCAGCCTGCCGCTGCTCGCCGATCTCAACGGCAAGCCGTTCGGCCGCGCCAATACCGGTATCGACATGACCTTCGATTTTCCGGCGCTGATCGTTCACGCAGCAAGGACACGGCCATTGGCGGCCGGCACGATCATCGGCTCGGGGACCGTCTCCAACAAGCTCGACGGCGGGCCGGGCAAGCCTGTTTCGGCCGGTGGCGCTGGCTATTCCTGCATCGCCGAACTGCGCATGATCGAGACCATTGTGTCAGGCGAACCCAAAACGCCGTTCCTGCGCTTCGGCGACACGGTGCGCATCGAGATGAAGGACAAAACCGGGCATTCGATCTTCGGCGCCATTGAGCAGAAGGTCGAGAAATACGAGAGGTAAGGGCATGACGGGGGACTATCTTCTGGCCGGTGTCTGGGCACTCGCCATACTGGCGGTCTTCATCCAGGCGATCCGGCTGAGCTACCGCATTGAGGCGCGATCGCCCGGCCTGACCAACCGCAGCGGCTTTCCGCGCAAGGCGATGATGTTCCACACCATCACCAACATGAACGTCGCGCGCGACGAGGAAACGCAAGCCATGCGGCGGCGCATGAACCGGCTTCTGCTGATCGTTCTTGCCGGATTCGCGATCATGGGGGCAGGCTTGCATCTGATGCGGGCAGGGGGATGATCTCGTGAACCTGCTCGACCATCTGCGCCGTATGGCCGGCAACAATCTGTGGTCGAACGACCGGCTCTACCGCGCGGTGCTGTCGCTCCAGCCAGGTGAGTTCGAGGCCGAACGCACCAGCTTCTTTCCATCGATCAAGGCGACGCTCAACCACATCCTTGCGGTCGATCTTCTCTATCTCGATTTTCTCGAAGAGGGTGGTCTCGGTGCTGCCGCCCATGACGACTTCGTGCCCCTCGACGAGCCGGGGGCGTTGTTTGCGGCGCAGGTCGCAGTCGACCGGCGGCTGATCGCCTTTTGCGATAGACTGTCGGCCGACGACCTCGATCGGCAGGTTATCACCGACCGGCGCGAGGACGGCATGATCCCCGAGCGCATCGGCGACATCCTCGCCCATGTCTTCCTGCACGACATCCATCATCGCGGCCAGGTGCACGCCATGCTTTCGGGGACGTCGGTCAAGCCGCCGCAACTGGATGAGTTCTTGCTCGATTATGATTTGAAGCTGAGGGAGAGAGAGGTCGAGCGGTTGGGGCTCTAATTAATCGTCAAGCCGCTCGGCCCTTTCAGAGCAGCGGTGGCGCCGATAGGTCTTTCCTTGCCGGGGGGCGGCAAGAGACGCGCTACGACCCTGCCGCGCCGGGTGATTACGATCTCCTCGCCGGCATTTGCACGCCTGACGAGTTCCGACAGTTTGGCTCTGGCTTCCGTAATAGAGACGTGCACGGCTCGACCTCGCTAGGCCCAACCTTAAGCCAAAGCCGGGCCGCAGCGAGAGTAACCTTACGCCGCTTTGCCGTCCACCTTGATCACCCCGCGCTTGATCTGGTCCTGCTCGATCGATTCGAACAGCGCGCGGAAATTGCCCTCGCCAAAACCTTCGTCGCCCTTCCTCTGGATGAACTCGAAAAAGATCGGCCCGATCACGGTTTTCGAAAAGATCTGCAGCAGGATCTTGGTCGTGCCGCCATCGACGACGCCTTCTCCATCGATCAGGATGCCGTGCTTCTTCATGCGCTCGATCGGTTCGTCATGGCCGTTCACGCGGTCGTACGACATGTCGTAGTAGGTCGCCGGCGGACCGGGCATGAATTTCAGCCCGTTCTCGGCCAGCCTGTCGGTGGCGGCATAGATCTCGTCGGTGCCGACAGCGATGTGCTGGATGCCCTCGCCATTGTATTTCTTCAGATACTCGGCGATCTGGCTGGTCTCGTCCTTGGACTCGTTGAGCGGAATGCGGATCTTGCCGCAGGGCGAGGTGATGGCGCGGCTCACCAGGCCGGTGATCTTGCCGTCGATGTCGAAGAAATGGATCTGCTTGAAGCCGAACAGATTGCGGTAGAAATCCCACCATTTGTCCATCTGGCCGCGATAGACATTGTGGGTCAGGTGATCGAGATAGTAGAAGCCGACGCCTTCCGGCCGTGGGTCGCGAGCGCCCAGCCATTCGAACTCGGCATCATAGGCCGAACCCTTCTTGCCGTAGGTCTCGATGAAGTAGAGCAGCGAGCCGCCAATGCCGATGATTGCTGGCACGTCGAGCGCTTTGTCGGCGCCTTCGTAAGGCGTGGCGCCCTTGGCAACCGCATGATCGAAAGCGTGTTTGGCATCCACCACCCGCCAGGCCATAGACGCAGCACAGGGGCCGTGCTTGTCGGCGAACTTCATCGCATGCGAGCCGGGCTCGGCATTGACGACATAGTTGATGTCGCCTTGGCGCCAGATGGTGATGTCTTTTGTGCGGTGCTTGGCCACCGCGACATAGCCCATACGGGTGAACAGTTGAGCCAGTTCTTCCGGTTCCGGATGCGCGAATTCGACAAACTCGAAACCGTCGGTGCCGGCGGGGGTGTCCTTGCTGATCGTGGCGGGCGGGGCGTCGTGCGGGAAGGGACCCATGATATTCCTCCGAAAGCTGGCCTGGCCTGAAAAGGCTCGTCTTGCACGATCATAACGCGGAGGAGGCGCACGGTGCTTGCATTCAAACGCTTGAAATGATGATGTCATGCGTGAAGCGTGCATGATGTGAGGAAAAACCATGGATGAGGCGCGCATTGACCAGTTTGACCGCAAGATAATGGCGCTGTTGCAGGGTGATGCGCGGCTGACCAACAACGATCTTTCGGAGCGGGTGAACCTGTCGGCGTCGCAATGCTCGCGCCGCCGCCAGCGGCTGGAGGAGGACGGCTTTATCAAGGGCTATCGCGCCGTTCTCGACCGCGACAAGCTCGGTTTTTCCCTGGTCAACGTCATTTCGGTGACGCTCGCCACGCACAACCGCGACAATGCAAGGCGCTTCGGCGAGCTGGTGGCGCGGCTGCCCGAAGTGCAGGAAGCGCACGCGCTGACCGGTGAGATGGATTACATCCTGAAAGTGGTGACGCCCGACCTGAAGTCGCTGTCGGAATTCGTCAACGGCGTGCTCCTGCCACACGAATCCGTGCAGCACGTGAAGACGGCGATCGTGCTGGAGACGTTGAAGGAGACCGGCGCGCTGCCGATTTAAGCCCTGGCCGTTCAGCCCTTCGACTGCTGGATCAGCCCATAGAGATTGGTGCAGCGCGCGCCGGACCGGCAATAGGCGAAGACCGGGCCGTCGAGTTCGTCGAGCGCTTCGGCCTGATCCTCGACATTCTCGGCGGTGATCTGGCCGCTGATCACCGGAATGTAGCGGAAAGCGAGCCCTGCGGCTTCCACCGCCGCCTTGACGGTGTCGGCAGAAGGCTGGCCGGGCTGTTCGTCATCGGGCCGGTTGCAGATGACGCTCTTGAAGCCGGCTTCCTTGATGGCGGCGACGTCCTCAGGCTGGATCTGGCCCGAAACCGAATAGTCCTCGCTGATTTCGCGGTATTCCATGGCAGCATCCTCGCAAACTGGTCAGGTGGCAGTCTTGCCACTCCCCGACATGGGCGGCAATCCGTACCGAGGGAATTCTCTGCCAAATAGACACTGCGTGACGGAAAATCCAACCGGGCCGAGCGGCCCGGCTGGACAATCCTTCAAACTCAGCTGCCGAGAATGGCGCCTTTGATCTGACGGATGTTGTTGTGCATCATGTCGATATAGGTCGCGGCCGGGCCGTCGGGCTGCGACAGCGCATCCGAATAGAGCGTGCCGCCGACCTTGATGCCGGTTTCGCTGGCGATCTGTTCGATCAGGCGCGGGTTGGTGATGTTCTCGACGAAGATCGCAGCCGCCTTGTCCTGCTTCACTTGATTGACCAGTTTGGCGACGTCTGCGGCGGATGGCTCGGAGTCGGTCGAGATGCCTTGCGGAGCGAGGAAGGTCAGGCCGTATGCGTGTTCGAAATAGCCGAAGGCGTCATGCGAGGTGATGACGACGCGTTTGCTCTCCGGGATTGAGGCGATCGCCGCTTTCACTTCGCCTTCGACCGCGTCGAGCTTCTTCGTGTAGGTGGCGGCATTGGTCTGGTAGCTGACGCAGCCTTCCGCATCCGCCGCGCAGAAAGCCTCGGCGATGTTCTTCACGTAGATCCTGGCATTGGCGATCGACTGGAAGGCGTGCGGATCGGTGACCGTCTTGCCGCCGCCGGTGCCGGCACCTTCGGCCGCGTCGGCATCGGCGAATTCAGGTTTGAAATCGATCGGCGTCACGCCCTTGGTCAAGGTGATGATAGACGCCTTGGTGGCGCTGGCATCGACCAGCCGCTGCAGGAAACCTTCGAAATGCAGGCCGTTGACCAGAACGATGTCGGCCTTGGCCATGGCCACCGCATCGGCCGGGCTAGGCTCGTAGACATGGGCGTCGCCATCCGGCCCGACAATGGTGGTGACATGGATACGGTCGCCGCCGACATTTTTGGCGAAATCGGCAATGACGGTGAAGCTAGCGACCACTTTCAGCGGTGCCGCCAAGGCCGACGATGCGCCAAAGGCGGTTAATGTTATAACGCTCATCGCCAGGGCGGCATGGATCGATTTCAGCATAGACGGGTCTCCTTCTAGGGGCGGGGATCAGGCCGTTCTGTGACGGTGATGGATGATGCGCGCGCGCAGAATGCCGCGCGTGCCAAACAGGATCGAGGCGAAATAGACGACGCCGGCCGACAGGATGATGGCCGGGCCGGATGGCAGCGACGCGTGATAGGAC
>NZ_RZOM01000264.1:0-6367 GCF_003999175.1 Mesorhizobium sp. M7A.F.Ca.ET.027.03.2.1
ATCCCGGGCCGCTGCTTCTCACGACCCAGGGCGACCTCGTCTGGGGGCTGATCGCCAGCCTGTTCATCGCCAACGTGATCCTCGTCGTCCTCAACCTGCCGCTGATCGGGCTGTGGGTGCGGTTGCTGAAAATCCCGGCGCCGCAGCTTTATGCCGGCATCCTGGTGTTCGCCACGGTCGGCACCTATGGCATTTCGCAATCGCCCATCGACCTCGTCATCCTGTATCTCCTGGGGGCGGCCGGTTTCCTGATGCGGCGGTTCGATTTCCCGACCGCGCCCGTCATTATCGGCATGATCCTTGGACCGCTCGCCGAAACCCAGTTCCGCCGGGCGATGACCATTTCGAATGGCGACTGGTCGGTGTTTTACACCCACAAGCTGTCGCTGACGCTGCTGACGCTCGCCTTCATCGGCCTCGCCAGCCCGCATATCTGGGCCTTCATCGAGCATCGGCGTCGGCGAGGACCGGAGCATGTGCCCGGCGATGCCTGATCGATCCAATGATGCCATGACAGAATTGCTTTCCGGTATCCGCGTCCTCGACCTGACCAACGTCCTGGCCGGTCCCTACTGCGCCTATCAGCTGGCGCTGCTCGGCGCCGATGTGATCAAGGTCGAGGCGCCGCAAGGCGGCGACCTGGCCCGCCAGCTCGGCGGCTCGCCAAAGCTGAACAGCGCCGGCATGGGCGCATCGTTCCTGGCGCAGAACGCCGGCAAACGGTCGGTGGTGCTCGACCTCAAGCAGCAAGCCGATCGCGAGCGCTTTTTCGATCTGGTGGCCAGCGCCGACGCCCTGGTGGAGAATTTCCGCCCGGGCGTGATGGATCGGCTGGGGCTTGGTTACGAGGCGCTGAAGACGGTCCGTCCAGGCCTCGTCTATTGCGCGATATCGGGTTTCGGCCAGACCGGGCCGATGCGCGACAATCCCGCCTATGACCAGATCATCCAGGGCCTGTCGGGGATCATGAGTATCACCGGAACACCGGAAACGGCGCCGCTGCGGGTCGGCTATCCCGTGGCCGACACGCTTGGCGGACTGGTCGGCGCGTTCGCCATTACCTCGGCGCTGGTGCGGCAGAAGACGAGCGGCGAGGGTGCCTTTCTCGACGTCTCGATGCTCGAATGCACACTTTCCGCGCTTGGCTGGCCGGTTTCCAACTATTTGACCGCAGGCATCGACCCCAAGCCGATGGGCAATGAGAACATGACTGCGGCACCCTCCGGTACGTTTCGCACCGGCGACGGGCTCGTCAACATCGCCGCCAACAAGCAGGAGCAGTTCGTGGCGCTGTGCCGGCTGATCGGCCGGCCGGAACTGGCCTCCGATGTCCGCTTTGCCGAGCGCGAGACGCGCAAGCGCAACCGTGCGGCGCTTAAAGTCGAAATTGAGGACGCCCTGGCGGGCGCCTCGGCGGCTGCCTGGGAAGAGATGCTCAATCGCGCCGGCGTGCCTGCCGGCAGGGTGCTGACGATCCCGCAAGTGCTGGCCGAGCCGCAAGTGCTCGAACGCCGGGTGACCGCGAATTTTGATGATGTGGCCGGCATGGACAAGCCGCTGACCGTTCTGCGCGGCGGCTTCATGGTCGATGGCGAGGCGCCCTTGCCGACAAAGCCGCCGCCGGCGCTCGGCGAACATATGGGCGAGGTGTTCGCCGACCTGCCACCCCGCGGCAAGGCAAAGGCACGCGCATGAGCGACACGGAGAAGACGGGCCGTGAGCGCGGCGAGGAATGGTGGCAGACCGACATCATAGAGATGCGGCCTGGTGTCATCCGGCTGCGCGGCTACGAGATCCAGGATCTGATCGGCCGCGTCAGCTTCCCGGCTGTCATCTGGCTGATGCTGCGCGGCGAACTGCCCAGCGAGGACCAGGCAGAGTTGCTCGGCATTGCCTTGGGAGCCGCCGTCGACCACGGACCGCAGGCGCCATCGATCGCCATTGCGCGCATGGCCGCAACCTGCGGCGTCGGTATCAACAGCGCCATGGCCTCGGCCATCAACGTTCTCGGCGACGTGCACGGTGGCGCCGGCGAGCAGGCGCTTTCCTTCTATGGTGACATTGCCGTGGCGATCGATGCCGGGATGACGCTGAATGAAGCGGTCTCGGCGAGGCTCGACCGGTTCTTCGCCGAGGAGAAGGGCTATGTGCCGGGGCTCGGACATCGCTTCCATCCCGTCGACCCGCGCGCGCCGCGTTTGCTGGAACTGACCCGCGAATTTGCCGCACGCGGTGCCGTCAACGGACGTTTCGCCGATATTGCAGAAGCGATCGAGGCGGACGTCGCGCGACGCAAGAGGAAAAAAATACCGCTCAACATCGATGGCGCTACCGCCGTCATCTATGGCGAACTCGGTTTTCCGCCAGCGCTGACGCGAGGGCTTTTCGTGCTGTCGCGCTCGGTCGGCATCCTTGCGCATGCCTGGGAGCAGTCGCAGCAGGCCGAGCGAAACAAGGGGCCGCTGCCGCGCGAATGGCTGTGGACCTATACCGGCACGCCGGTGCGGTCGTTTCCCGAAAGCGATGAGCCCGGCGAGTGAGGCTTTACGCCTGGTCCACCTGCAAAGGCTGAGGAAGCTTCAGCGTCTTCACCAACGTTGAAAGATCCGGCTCGTCGATGAGCATGGCCGCGTCGGCTGGCGCCAGCCAGGCCCGCTGGCGTCGTTTGGCTTCCTGCCAGTCGGCCAGTTCCTCACTCACCTCGAGCAGATAGACGATGACGTCGACGCGGACAAAGCGATTGGCCAGCCGCTTCCAGTAGGAATAGGTACCCGCCGGCTGCTTCAGCGTCTTGCCGAGCACGCCGGCTTCCTCCTGCGCCTCGATGGTGGCCGCCTTGCGTCCGCTCTTGCCCTTCATCGGCCAGCCCTTGGGGACGATGAAGCGCCTGGTGGTACGCGACGTGACCAGCATGACCTCGATGCCGCCGCGCGCGGTCAGCCGAAAGGGAATAGCCGCCACCTGGCGGATCCTCTCGCCCTTCTTTGCCTTGCGTACGGCCTTTTTCTTGGTGGCTGCCATTCGTCAATCCAGTCGATGCAATGCCGCATAGCGCGACAAGGCATCGTTGCAAAACCAAAACTTTCGCATGTGCCGAAAGACACTCGAAATACCTAAGTCGGCTAAATAAATGAAAAACGCCTTGATGTCAGCGGCAATTGCTCACGGCGGTGGTGCCGATTATCTGGGTCTGGCAGCTTGGCTTGAGCTGCTGCACGACCGGGGGCGGCTGCTGAACGATCTGGCGGTCCTGGGCGCGGTACTGCTGCTGTTGCTGCTGATATTGCTGCCGTTGTATCCTGTTTTGCAGGATTTGCAGGTCGTTCTGCCGGATCAGCGCATTGTTGCCGGTAGCGGAATTGAGCGCTTGCGCGGAAGCCGGCAGGCAAACGCCCGCCAGCACTGCCGTGGCCAGCATTGCCACTGTGAAGATCGTTGATGGCCGAAGTGCCGACATTCGCTCATTCCCGCGCAAAAAACTCTGCCCACTGATATAGGACGTTTGCGCGGCGATGCCATGGCCAGCGGGTCGAGCATCACGAAATCGGGCAGTCCGATCGCTTTGTTCTGCGATTCCAGCAGTGAACCGCAGATAGTCGTCATATGACGACTATGAAACGTCAGCGGCTTTAGTCAGTGTCCGCACGTAAATTTTCGGTTTCATCCGGCATAAGTTCATGTATTCTAATTGAGTCAGAGCTCCGCAAGTGGGAATGCGGATGCTCTGTTTTAATGCATTGAACCTTATTGCGCAGTGCCGGCATCCTTATTGCAATTGCATGAGCATAGCGGTGGCGTCGCCTTAAGCAGGCATTGAGGCGCGCCCCCGTAAAACGGGGGGTAAGTGCATGGCTTTGTTTTCAAAGCGTGGTGGCTTTGCCATCAAACGCGCATTCGCGGTTCCGGGTTCCGGTATCGATGCTGCCAATGCCCATGTGGCAGAGGTATCCCAGCAAGCAGGGCTTGCCCGCCAAGCGCTGCCCGGCAGTTCGCCTTGTTCGCTTCGTGCGGCGCAAGCGTGGACTTTGTTCAAACTTGGACCGGTGGCACGTGCGTAAGAAGCGTCTGGCTCGGGTCGCCGTCGCCGGCCAGGTGTGATTGCCGGACGGTTGATGGTCCTCCTCGGCGCCACCGCGCTGGTGGGTTTTCCGCCGATACCGGCGGCGCATGCTCAGTTCGTCATAGACGAGAACGGCCCGGATGCTCCGGACAGGGGACCTGGTGGCTTTGACGCAGATGGCGATAATGGCGATCCCGGCGGATCGATTACAAATGCGACCCCTGGAGCCGTAAACAACGCTCCGCAGATAAACGTCAACGCATCTGGATTTGTCGGCACTGCCAATGGCGGCGATGGCGGCGACGGCGGCGAAGGCCTGGCTGGAACGCCCATTGAAACCAATGGTGGTGAGGGCGGCAATGGCGGCGTGGGTGGATCCGTCGACATTCTCAACAACGCTGTGATGTCGACCATCGGCACGGGACATCATGGCTTCGAAGCTTCTGCGGTCGGTGGCAATGGCGGCAGTGGCGGCGGCGCCCTGCCGGCGATCGCGAACCTCGGCGGCGACGCCGGAAGCCGCAATACCGGCGGCAACGCCAACGCGGTTGCGTCTGGCACCAGCGACATCACGACGACGGGCGACTTCTCCTACGGCATTTTCTCCAATGCCAGCGGCGGCAATGGCGGCCAGGGCGGTGACAACATCGTCAGTCTCGGCGTCGATGCTGGTGACGGCGGTGATGGCGCTTCCGGCGGCACCGCATCGGCAAGCAACGCCGGCAAGGTGGAAACATCGGGATTGGCCTCTTATGGCATGCTGGTGCGGTCGGCAGGTGGTGTGGGTGGCAATGGCGCCGATGGCGTCGGGGTCGTCAGCGGCGGCGGCAATGGCGGCGGCGCCACTTTGGGCGGAAATGCCACGGGCAGCAATTCGGGCGGCATCATAACTCATGGTGATTTCGCCAGCGGCATGGCCGTGCAGTCGGTCGGCGGCGGCGGTGGTGGCGGCGGCGACGCCTTCGGCCTGTTCGGCGGCGGTGGCACAGGAGGCGCGGGCAATGATGGCGCCAATGCAACCGGTACCAACACCGGCAACATCACCACCGATGGTCGGGGTGCTATTGGCATGCTGGTCGAATCGGTCGGCGGCGGCGGTGGTGACGGCGGCGGGGCAGCCGGCATCGTGTCGATCGGCGGCACAGCCGGCGGCGGCGGCAAGGGCGGGACTGTCATCGCCAATGTCGGCGGCACGATAACAACTGGCGCTGACGGCAGCGGCGACGGCGCGCATGGCGTTCTGGCTCAGTCGGTCGGTGGTGGTGGCGGCAATGGCGGCTTTGCCCTGTCGGTCGCCCCGGCAGTCGCTGTCGCGATCGGCGGCGGCGGCGGAACCGGCGGCAATGCCGGAGCCGTCAACGTCAACCAGGCCGCGACCGGTCCGACGGTCGACACCAACGGTCGTTCGGCCATCGGCATCCTCGCACAGTCGGTGGGTGGCGGCGGCGGCAATGGCGGTGGCGCCTTTGCGCTTGGCGGCATCGTGTCTGTTTCGGTCGGCGGCAGCGGCAGCGCGGCCGGCAACGGAGACGAGGTCACCTACAACATCGCAAACGCCAAGGTCACGACGCGCGGCACCGATTCCATCGGCATCCTCGCCCAGTCGGTGGGCGGCGGCGGCGGCAATGGCGGCTTCGCTCTCGGTGGCGCGGGTCTCGTGGCTGTGGGCGTCGGCGGCTCGGCTGGTTCAGGCGGCTTCGCCAGGAAAGTCGACGTCACCACCGGCGGCTCGGTCGAAACCCTGCAGGACCGGTCGGGAGGCATCGTCGTCCAATCGCTTGGCGGCGGCGGCGGCAATGGCGGCTTTGTCGTGGAAGGCGCCCTCTTCGGAGCGAGCGTTGGAATCGGCGGCAGGGGCAGCGGCGGCGGCGATGGCGGCGACGGGTTCTTCCGCACCGCCAAGGGCGGCCCGCCATCGATCATCACGCGCGGCACCGACTCGATCGGCCTCGTCGTACAATCGGTCGGCGGCGGTGGCGGCAATGGCGGCTTCGTCGGCACGTTTGGCGCGATCGCCAATCTGGGCATCGGTGGTGGCGGCGGCGCGGCAGGCGCGGGCAAGGCGGTCGATGCGACCTATAATGGTTCGGTCGAGACCTTCAAGGAAAGGTCGGCCGGTATCATCGTGCAATCGATCGGCGGCGGCGGCGGCAATGGCGGCGGCGCCGGTGCGGTCGCGGTCGGTATATTCGGTGCGGCTGGCGTCGCGATCGGCGGCGGCGGCGGCGATGCGAACCTGAGCGATCAGGTTACCGTCACCCACAAGGGCGACATCCACGTCGGCGGCGCGGGCGCGAAGGCCATCCT
>NZ_RZOM01000265.1:0-6358 GCF_003999175.1 Mesorhizobium sp. M7A.F.Ca.ET.027.03.2.1
GGGGGCGGAGCGCTGTGCGAGGCAGTAATGAGCCAAAGGTAGCAAGCCCGCCCGGCAGCTTCGGAAAGTCGAGAATGATGCCGAGGAATGGCTGTGGCACGAAGTGCGTGGAAGGCGGCTGAATGGCCACAAGTTTATCCGTCAGCTCCCGGTCGGCCCATATTTCGCAGACTTCGCCTGCCGTGAGGCTAATCTGGTAGTGGAAGTCGATGGAAGTCAGCATGCAAATCGGCCCCACGATCGATACAGGGATGAGACGATGAACAGGAACGGCTGGTCGGTGTTGAGGGTTTGGCACGCTGATGTTTTGACGAGCCGTAAGAGCGTGCTGGATACGATTGTTGCTGCGCTGGATGGTCGACTCGATCGGAAAATGATTGCTGTCGATGTGAAGTTTTTGCCAGCTTCAACGTCGGAGGAAAGATGATGAGCGTCTGCGCCGCCCCTCATCCGCCCTTCGGGCACCTTCTCCCCGTAAACGGGGAGAAGGGAAGATGAGCCCCGCCAAGAAACCCGATCTCTTGCGCGACAACGAGCTAATCTATGGCCGGCTGCTGACGGTCGACGAGCCGCACCTGATCCAGCGCTACAACAAGGCGCTGGCCGCATTCGGCTTGAAGCCGACGAAACTGAAGAGCTTCCAGATCGACCGCACCGGCTTCTCGCCCGAAGTGGCCGAGGAATGTGACGATTATGACTATCTCGATCCCAACGAGGTCAACCGCCGTTTCATCATCCTGACGCCGTCGCAGATCGACCTGCCGGTGGTGCACACCGCCTTCTCCAACACCTCGCAACTCATGTTCGAGTTCATGTCCAGGAACCGGCGCGCCATCGATGCGCTGACGATCAAAGACGTCATCTACGGCGAGATCGAGGATTCCATTCCCAAGGTCAACGACATCGAGGATTTGCTGTCGATCAGCCAGGTCGAATTCAAGGTGGTGTCGGCTGAGGATGTGCTGGGCAAGGCAGCCGAACTCGGCAAGCTCGTCGACCGGCTGAAGCAGGAGCCAGATGCCTGGCGCGACAACGCCATGCTGACCCGCATGGTCGAGCTCGCCAAGATCTGCGGCGACATCCGCGAGAACGCGCTGGTACCCGACCAGGTGATCTTCCGACATAACGCCTACTGGACCAGCCATTTCGGCGGGCTCTACGTGTTCGTCGATCCGGATGTGACGACGGTGATCAGCGATCCGGCCGCCCCCGGTTTTCGCCGCTCGCGGCCGTGGCAGGTCAGCTATCTCTCGATCAACGACGCCGACAAGGTGTTCAAGTTCCTCGCCACCACCGGCCGCATCGAGCTGCCGCGTGCCTCCTGGGTCGAGGCCTCGGGCTATCTCGAGCACCGGGCCGAGATGGTGGTGCGCGCGCTGATCCGCGACGCCGAGCCGAACCGCAATTTGACCAATGTCGACAAGGTCTGGCTGCAGACCTGGATCCAGAGCCATGCCGACCTGATCACCAGGGACGGCAATTTTCCCTTCCTCAACGCCGCCAAGCGCGAGATCGCCCAGCTCGGCCACCTGAAGATCGAGGATGTCTTCCCGCAGCAGCGTTTCCTGGTGATCCGCGCCAAGCCAGACCACCCCGACGGCTGGCTGACCAACCGGCTGATCTCGGATTTCGTGCCGTCGGACTTCGTCTCGCGCTACATCTTCAACAAGGACGGCTTCTACAAGGACTATGACGGCTTCAGCGACGCCTGGCGATCGCATGTTGTGGACGTTCTCAAAACCACATATTTGAAGGACAAGGTGGCGTTTCGCACACGCCTCTACGGCCTGACTGACTAGAACGAAATGAACCGTTATTTCGTTCTAACTTCTTGTTTTGGCGTATGATGTTATCCAAAAAGTCTGCAACTTTTTGGCATCATGCTTTGAGGGGGTGACACAGCCATGCTCGATCCGATCGTGAATTTCTTCACCCGTATTTTCCAGTGGATCGGCCGCGGCATCGGCCTCCTGATCGGCGTCATCCTGTGGCCCTTCCTGTGGGCCGGACGCTGGTATACGCAGCGCGGCTGGATCCTCAAGGCGGCGGTCGGCCTCGCTCTGCTGGTGCTGATCGGCCTCTATGCCAATTTCTTCTACGCCACCCAGTGGTGGAACAATTTCAACCCGAACTATCCCGACACATACACCTTCGAGAAGCGCAATGTCTCCGCCGGCGAACAGGTCGCCGCCGGCGCCGGCACGGACACCGCCAAGACCTGCGGCAACTCTGGTATAGCCCAGATCGCCGCTGACCTGACCGACTTCAACGTCAACCAGAATGCCTGGATCTCGTCGATGATCCTCTACAAGCTGGGCCTGTTCGGCATCGACTGGGACCACACGCCGTGGATGGACAACAAGGCCTCCTTCCAGCGCGGCATCAACCAGGCGGTGCGGCGCACGGCGACCGAACTTGCCGACAATCTCGGCCGCGTCCGCACCACCTCGCAGATCGACAGCGATCTGCAGAATGCCCGCGGCAACCTTCAGTTCGACGAAGAGACCTGGTATTTCGGCCTGAACCCGTTCGGCCCCAAGACGCCGACGCCAAGCTACTATTGCGACGCCGTGCGCATGCTGCGTTCCTTCAACGCCCGCCTTGCCACTTGCCAGGCGACATTCGACGCCCGCGCCGACAATCTGAAACAGTATATCGACCGCATCTCGTCCGACATCGGCTCGACCTCGGCGATCCTCAAGGAACGCGCCGAGAACCACAACAATGGCTGGTTCGATTTCCGCGCCGACGACCGCTACTGGTTCGCCTATGGCCAGCTCTACGGCTATTACGGCCTGATGAAGGGAGCCCAGGCCGACTTCGAGGACGTCATCAAGGAAAAGCATCTGCAGAACCTGTGGGACACGATGGACTCGCAGTTCGTTTCGGCGCTGCGCATCCAGCCCTTCATCATCGCCAATGGCCGCGAGGATGGCTGGCTGTTGCCGACGCATCTGACGACGATGGGCTTCTATATGCTCAGGGTGCGCTCCAACATGGTCGAAATCAGCAACGTGCTGACGCAGTAACGCTGTTCCATTAGGGACCAGGCGATGGCGAATTTGCGCCGTCGCCTCTGTCGCATTCCGTGCATTGTGCGGCTGTTTTGAGACGGCGGAACGGCGCGTCCTCTGGCTTCTATACGGCGCGGCAACGGAGCCGGGAGAACCGACGACAGGTCGGCCGGTCCGCAGAGGAACTTTCTCCAGAGGAAACATAGTTGCATACAAGTTGACGCCGTGGCAGCGACAGGGTTAGAACATGCCCGCGCCCGGTTCCAACCTGCTTGCCAGTAAGATCAAACCCGTCCCCTACACCGTCCAATCCAGAGGAAAGCCGTCATGGCCGAAGTGAAGTCCGACATCGAGATCGCGCGCGGCGCCAGGAAAAAGCAGATCCAGGAGATCGGCCAGAAGATCGGCATTCCGACCGAACACCTGCTGCCCTACGGCCACGACAAGGCCAAGATATCAGCCGAATTCATCAAGTCGGTGAAGGGCAACAAGGACGGCAAGCTGATCCTCGTAACCGCCATCAACCCGACGCCGGCCGGCGAAGGCAAGACCACGACCACGGTCGGCCTTGGCGACGGCCTGAACCGCATCGGCAAGAAGGCGATCGTCTGCATCCGCGAGGCCTCGCTCGGCCCGAATTTCGGCGTCAAGGGCGGTGCCGCCGGCGGCGGCTATGCGCAGGTCGTGCCGATGGAAGACATGAACCTCCACTTCACCGGCGACTTCCACGCCATCACCACGGCGCACAATCTGCTTTCGGCGCTGATCGACAACCACATCTACTGGGGCAATGAGCTCGGCATCGACACCCGCCGCGTCGTCTGGCGCCGCGTCATGGACATGAACGACCGCGCGCTGCGCGAAATCATCTGCTCGCTCGGCGGCGTCGCCAACGGCTTCCCGCGCGAGGGCGGTTTCGACATCACCGTCGCCTCGGAGGTCATGGCCATCCTGTGCCTGTCGACCGACCTGAAGGACCTGGAAAAGCGCCTCGGCGACATCATCGTCGCCTATCGCCGCGACAAGTCGGCCGTCTATGCCCGCGACCTCAAGGCCGACGGCGCCATGGCCGTGTTGCTCAAGGACGCCATGCAGCCTAACCTGGTGCAGACGCTGGAGAACAACCCGGCCTTCGTGCATGGCGGCCCGTTCGCCAACATCGCGCATGGCTGCAACTCGGTCGTCGCCACCACGACGGCGCTCAAGCTCGCCGACTACGTCGTCACCGAAGCCGGCTTCGGCGCCGACCTCGGTGCTGAAAAGTTCTTCGACATCAAGTGCCGCAAGGCAGGCCTCAAGCCGGCGGCGGCCGTCATTGTCGCCACCGTGCGCGCCATGAAAATGAATGGCGGCGTCAAGAAGGAAGACCTCGGCAAGGAAAACGTCGAGGCGGTGAAGAAGGGCTGCGCCAACCTCGGCCGCCACATCGAGAATATCCGCCAGTTCGGCGTGCCGGCGGTGGTCGCGATCAACCACTTCTACTCCGACACCGACGCCGAGATCCAGGCGATGAAGGACTATGTCGCCTCGATGGGCGAAGAGGCGATCCTGTGCAAGCACTGGGCGCACGGCTCGGCCGGCATCGAGGATCTCGCCAACAAGGTGGTGGCACTGGCCGAATCCGGTGCTTCGCAGTTCGCGCCGCTCTATCCCGATGCGATGCCGCTGTTCGAGAAGATCAACACCATCGTCCAGCGTATCTATCGCGGCTCGGAAGCGATCGCCGACAAGTCGGTGCGCGACCAGCTCAAGGCCTGGGAAGACGCCGGCTACGGCCACCTGCCGGTGTGCATGGCCAAGACGCAGTACTCGTTCTCGACCGACCCGAACCTGCGCGGCGCGCCGACCGGCCACACGGTGCCGGTGCGCGAGGTCAGGCTTTCGGCAGGTGCGGGCTTCGTCGTCATCATCTGCGGCGAGGTCATGACCATGCCCGGCCTACCGAGGGCGCCGTCCTCGGAAAAGATCTTCCTCAACGAGATGGGCCAGATCGAAGGCCTGTTCTAGAATCCTTCTATTCGAACAGAAAGGGCGCCGCAGCGATGCGGCGCCCTTTCTGTTTTCAGATAGTCCCTACGCGGCGCTGCGTGACAGCGCCCGCTGGTTGGAGCCGAAGATGGTGTCGCGTTCCGGCAGCGCGCCGGTCTTCAGGCACTCGACCCATTCGGCGGTCTTGAGCACGGCGGCAAAGCGCGACTGCAGGATGATCGTGACCACGCGGTGGATCTCCTCGGCCGAGGCGTAGCCGGCGCTGTTGGCGTAAGGCACCGATCCGGTCGCATCCGACAGGAACTCGACGGCAAAGCCCATATGCACGGCGTGGATGATGGTCGACAGGTCGCAATTGTGCGTCATGTAGCCGACCACCGTGATCGTATCGATGGCGTTGGCGCGCAGCCAGTCCTCGAGGTCGGTGCCGGTGAAGGCGGAGGGCAGGTTCTTTTCGACATAATGGTCGCGCCCACGCCTGGCGATTTCGGGATGCAGTTCGCCGCCATGGCTTCCCCTGGCGAAGATCGGCGATGTCTCGGGCGCCATCTGCTTGACGACCACCACCTTGATGCCGGCAGCAGTCGCTGCATCCATCGCCCGCGCCACATTGACGACGCTGTCGCGGAACGGCGGATGCTGGATGGCGAGACTGCCGCCGTCATAATCGTTCTGCACATCGACGACGATCAGCGCCCGGCGCGGCGTGGCGTTGGCTGGGTCAGACATGGTGTTTTCCTTTCCGGCTTGAATGCGATGGGTGGAAAATAGGTGGGTTGCCAGACAGCCGAAAGTGGCCCGATTGACATCATTCGAAAGAATTGGGACAATCCGCATTCAACTGCCGGAAGCACCCATGACCGACCCGATCATTGCCGTACTCGCCTTCGACGGCATCAGCCCGTTCCACCTTTCCGTACCGTGCCTGGTCTTCGCAGAGGACAGGACGGCGCTGGGCCTGCCGCGCTTCGACTTCCGCATCTGCGCGGTCAAGCCCGGCCCGATCCACACCGAGGCCGGACTGATAATTGCCGCGCCGCATGGGCTCGAAGGGCTCGACGGCGCCGATATCGTCATCATTCCAAGCTGGCATCATCTCGGCGAGCCGGCATCGCCGCCGCTGATGGAGGCGTTGCGCCGGGCGCACCAACGCGGCGCCTTGATCGTCGGCCTGTGCCTCGGAACCTTCGCCATTGCCGCAGCCGGGCTGCTTTCGGGCCGTCGTGCCGCGACGCACTGGGCCTATTCCGAACAGTTGCAGAAACTCCATCCCGACGTCGCCGTCGACGCTTCGGTGCTCTATGTCGACAATGGCGACATCGTGACTTCGGCCGGCGTCGCCGCCGGTCTGGACT
>NZ_RZOM01000266.1:0-6353 GCF_003999175.1 Mesorhizobium sp. M7A.F.Ca.ET.027.03.2.1
CTGCAGATCCTGGCCAAGATGGTGAAGCAGCGCGAGGAATCGGCCAAAGCCTTCGACGACGGCAAGCGGCCCGAACTCGCCGCGCAGGAGCGCGGCGAGATGGAGATCATCCGCACCTTCCTGCCGACGCAGTTGGACGATGCGGCGGTGACGGCTGCGGCGCGCGAGGCGATCGCCGCGACCGGTGCGGCCAGCCAGAAGGACATGGGCAAGGTGATTGCCGCACTGAAGCAGAAATATGCCGGCCAGATGGATTTCGGCAAGGCGAGCGGCATCGTCAAGGGCCTGCTGCAGTAGGGTGCTGCTCATCTCGTCGCTTGGGTGGCCGACCGGGCGCTCCCGGAACCCAGATCCGTCCAGAATCGAAGTCCAGGAGTTGGAACTCGGATACCGCTGAGATGTTTATCCGTCATGCAACTGGAGAGATGTCATGACTGAGAACGAAACCCGCTATGAAACCGGTGCGACGAAATATCCGGCAAAGACCGATGCCGACGCTTCCGATGAATTCTCCCAGGATGCGGCCGCCAACAAGAAGCCTGTCGGCGGCATCGGGCTCACCCGCCGGATGGGCGAAGTGGAAGACCGAACCCGCCAGTCGGAGGGACAAAACCCGCCAAGGCAAGTCACGCCGAGCGCCGCAACCGAAAAGACGTCCGGCGCCGGCCCCGCTATCGCGGAGCGTTCAAAGGACGCCAAGGCTCCGAAGAGCGGCCGCCAGCCTGGAGCGTATGTCAAGAAGTGATCGCTGGACGGGACCCGCGAGGTCCTGGCGTTGCCACTTGCGCCTTTCGCGACTGGTTGGTGGGTGTCTGTCCGGCGGGCCCCGTCGGCTCCAATGCACGGCGCAATGCCGGCGCTTCCTGCTGGATATGATCCCACAGACGGTTGGCGATCGGCCCATGCGGCCGGTCGCGGCGCCGCGCCACCACCAGTTCGTCGGTGCGGCCCGGCAGATGGCGGCCGGCAATGGATTGCAGGCGCCCGTCATACAGTTCTTCCTCGATCAGGAAGCGGGGCAGGTGGCCCCAGCCAAGGCCCTGCAGGATTATCTCCTTCTTCATGCCCTGGTCGGCGACGAGGCATTGCGGCGCGCCTTCGATCAGCGAATAGTTTTGTTGTGGCGAATGACGGGCGCTGTCGCGCATGACGCATTGGGTGAGTGCCTGCATCTGATCCAGAGTGATCGGCTGCTCGATACGCCCGGGCAGAAAGCCCGGCGCCACCACGGGAATGAAGGACACCTTGCACAGATCGACCCATTCCACCCGCGCATCGCCCTTGTCGACCCAGTGCAGGATCAGATCGGCTTCGTCATCGAATAGACGCTCCCATGGGCCGCCCACCGCTTCAAAATGCAGATGCAGGCGCGTGCCGGGGCACTGTGCGAAGAACCGCCCGAGCATGCCCAGCACATGCGGGCGCGGGCACAGGTCGCCTATCACCACGTGGATCTCGCTTTCCTCACCCATCGCCAACTGGGCGGCATGGACGCGCAAACCGTCCAACTCGCGCAGCAGCGATAGCGCTCGGCGGTGGAACGAAAGCCCGGCCTCGGTCGGACGCACGCGATAGCCGCTGCGGTCCAAAAGGATGAGGCCGAGCTGTCGTTCCAGCTTGGCGACGGCGGCGAACACCGCCGGGTGCGAGCGATAAAGCATGGCCGCCGCAGGTTGAAAACCGCCGGTGCGGACCACTGCATCGAAGCATTGCAGGTCGTGCAGAGTGAATTCGGCCATATCAGTTTTTATTACAGAGATTGTCCTATCTTTGTAATATCAACAAAATCGCTCCACGGCTAGGCTCTGTCTCGTTCAACGTTCCAGAAGGAATCTTCATCATGAATGAGCTGAATTTCGTCACAACGGGCGACGGCACGCGCATCGCCTACCGCTTCGATGGCGAGGCAAGCAAGCCGGTGCTGGTGCTGTCGAATTCCATCGGCACCACGCTGCACATGTGGGACAGGCAGATCGGCGAATTGTCGAAGCATTTCCGTGTCCTGCGCTACGATTTTCGCGGCCATGGCGGATCGAGCGTTCCCGTCGGCGCCTACTCGCTCGACCGGCTTGGCCGCGACGTCATCGAGCTGCTCGACGCGCTCGACCTGCAACGCGTACATTTCGTTGGCCTGTCGCTCGGCGGGTTCGTCGCGCAGTGGCTCGGCATCCACGCGCCCGAGCGGATCGACCGGCTGATCCTGAGCAACACCTCGTCCCATCTCTCGCCGGCAAGCTATTTCGACGAGCGGATTGCCGCGGTGCGGCAGGCGCCGGACATGTCGGAAACCGCCGAGACGTTCCTGAGCAACTGGTTCCCCACGTCGATGGTTGCCGCCAACGAGCCCGTGGTCGAAGAGTTTCGCACCATGCTGCTGGCTATCGACCGGCAAGGCCTGGCGGGTCTGTTCGCAGCGGTTCGCGACGCCGATCTTCGCCGCACCGTAGCACTGATACCCCGGCCGACGCTGGTGATCGCCGGTCGGCACGACACGGTGACAGCAGCCAGCCACGGTGAGATGATTGCCGCGGCGGTGCCCGGCGCGAAGCTTGTAGTGCTGCCCGCGGTCCATCTGTCGAACATCGAATATCCGGCAGAGTTCATCCAGGCTGTGGTCGATTTCCTGCGCTGAGCTGGAGCGCGACGGAAAGGCGTCCGGCACCAGTCCGGCGGTCGCCGAAACGTTCAAAGGACGTACTGGTTCAGAAGGCGGGGCGGCGGCCTCGGTCAACGTGAGCCCTAGGTGAACCGAGCCATCTGGCGAAAAGCTTATTCAACGCCTTCGGAACGATCCCGTCACCTTGCCATTATCAGCACGAGAGCCGGCTCGGACAGGCAAGCGCCGTGACCCGACCTTAGAGGCGGCCGATGACTTTCGAGCGCCAACACGAACACACCGGAGGAAGCGATGACTGGACGCAAAACCCATGACCAACAAATTCGCATCATTGAAGAGCGAGAAAACACAAAGAATGCCGGCAAGGATTTCGATTCAGAGGCGGATCTGAAACGATCAGCGGCGGAACGCGAAGCGCTGCGCAAAGGGTCGGACATGAGAACCGACACACCGGACCTCGTCGATCCGGACGACCGCAACATCCTTCGCGGTAAAAATCAGGAAAGCGTCCATCACAAAAACCGTCCTGACGACTAGATGAGCACGATTCTGGAACATTTGTCATAGATTGGAGGCAGCCCATGGCACGCGGGAGCAAGAAACACATCGGAGCAGGTTCGCAGGGAAAGGGTTCTGGCACAGGCGCCATGACCGTAACGCCAAAGGACAAGCTTGAAGAAAACAAGGTTCTGTCCAATCGCGACAAGGCGCAGCATTCCAAAGAACGCGGTTTGGACTCCAGGCAGGTCGCGACCGAGCAGCATCAGGATCATGCCGCCAACCGTTTGCGGGACTGACGCTTGACACGGGCGCCTGCCTCGGCACGGCTGCCCAGGGAGCCGTCAGGTTCGGTGCCGACGCTATTTGACTCCGAGGCTTTCGGGCCAAAGCGCCTGGATTTCTTTCGGCAGGGCATCGCGCACCTTGGCCGATTGGCCAAGATCAATATGCCGTGCAAGAACTCGGAACACCGAGCGTGCCGCCTCCTCGGGATCGACGGGGCGAGAGGGACGGCAGAAGCACCAACTCGCTAGGCGGAAACCTCAAGCACGATCTTGCCACGCACATGCTCATTTTCCAGCCGTTCTTCCGCTTTGGCGACCTCTCCAAGAGGGTAGGTGGCTTGCACGAAGGGGGTGACCTTGCCGGCCTCGATGAGGCGGCCGATCTCGGCAAGATGCGCCGCATTCGGTTCGGCCAGATAGGAGACGCCACGCGCCCGGCGCAAGTTTGCCTTTTCCTGCGACGGTTCGGAAAGAGTGGAAACGAGCGTCCCGCCAGGTTTGAGCACCTCCCAGGAGCGGTCCTGCGTGTCGCCCGCGACAAGGTCGAACACCAGGTCGACCGCATCGACGACCTCTTCGAAACGCTGGTTCTTGTAGTCGACCGTCTGATCGGCGCCGAGCTCACGGACGAAAACCACGTCCTCGGCGGAAACGGTTGTCGCGACGAACGCGCCCGCGGCCTTGGCGAACTGGATCGCCAGATGACCGACGCCGCCGGCGCCGCCATGGATGAGAACCCGTTGCCCGGATTTGAGGCCGCCATGGTCGAAAAGGCCCTGCCATGCAGTGATGCCGGCAAGCGGCACCGCCGCGGCTTCGACATGGCTGAGACGATCCGGTTTCGCAGCCGCCTCCGTCGCCTTGACCACGACAAATTCGGCATTGCCGCCCCGGTCATGACCAAGCATCGCGAATAACGGGTCGCCCTTCTTCAACGTATTTGCCCGCGTGCCGCATATTTCCACCGTGCCGGACACGTCGCGGCCGAGTGTGACCGGCAGGTTCTCGTTCGTCGAACCTTCGCGGATCTTGTAGTCGATCGGATTGACGCTCGCGGCGCGAACCCTGAGCACAACCTCGTCGTCAAGCGGTTGAGGCAAGGGGACTTGATCGATCGAAAGAACCTCAGGTCCGCCAAAAGCATGGATGCGGGCTGCTTTCATGTCGGCATATCTCCTGTTGCTTGGCTGTCGGCGACGGTGTCTGCTGGGCTGTCGTCAGCGGCTGTGCAGCCCAGGTCGCGGAGGCAGGCACACCGGTTTCCCAGCGGGCCACCGCCGCTGCAAGGTCGCCACTCCTGCTAGGCCGTAGACTGCGTCGGCGGGTTTTGATTCACATGGCGGCAAGGCTAGAACCAGACTTGCTGGCTTTCTAACTGGGTAGCAGGCCGTTGGTTCCAACCACCGCAATCGGCTGAACGTGGTGCCGGAAATTCTCTCCTCGGCCAGAGCATTCAACCAGTCTGATCCATCCGGCCCTTATGCACACAGCTGTTTTGAGTAGCGACGCCGAGGAGAGAGGCGGGGCCGAAGCTGCTGGCGCGCTGACCTTGGAGATCGGATTGAATCATTGCTGGTGGGTCGCAGGGCCGCCGATCAATGCGGTTCGCACGACGAACATAAAGCAGCACGGTCTTAATCGACGCGGCGGCGCGATGCGGACTTCAAGACGCTTCGCAGATCGGCAGCGGCTGTGGCGGCGGTGCCGGATGATCCTTCCTGTATTGGGCGATGATCGGCTCAAGGGTCTTTCTCGGCCAGAATTTCGGTGTGCCGATTTCCTTCAGGCAGGACGCGTTCCAGTAGGCGCCCGGCTGTGAACGGTCGGCTGCGACCGCGGTGATGTCGCGCGATTCCGGGTAGATGTAGAGCGTCGTCGGATTGTCCTTGACCATCGGGATGATCCGCTTGGCATCCGCCGGCGACCAGCTGGTGCAGCCATTGCTGCGACCGCCGGCATAGTCCACCAGCTTGCCGAACGGCACGAAGCCGTCATGGTCGGCGTGCGAGCTGTTCGGGTTTTTGCGCAGGCACATGCCATGCAGCACCTGGGCAGCGTGACCGCCGATCGCCCGCTGCCTGGCGTTCGCGGCTTCGCCTTCGCCGTCGAACTGGATGAAGGTGCGCTGGAAAACCGCGTCCTGCTTCGCGCCAGTGCGGTAATAGCCCTTGAACGAGGTTTTGGCCTCGCTGGTCATATAGGCGCCGCCGGCCGTCAACGATGAATCCATCGCATTGCCGAAGTTCTTCGCGCACCGTTTGCCGTTTGAAAAATCGACGACGCCTTTCAAATTCCGCCCGCTGCCGTGGCCTGACGAAATCGCGCTAAACGACTGGCTGGCCTCGCAGATGACGTAATAGCGACGGCCGAGCACGCCATTGCCCAGATCGCTGGGGCGTGTCGCATCCATGGCGAAGTAGCAGGGGTTCTTGACAGCGCCTTGCGCGACCTTCTTCAGGTAAAGCGCGCGGGCTCGTTCGAGGACAATCTGTGAGATCTGGCCGTCGCTGTTGCCGACATGAGCCTGCAGCCAGGCCGGCACGTCAGAAGGTGCGGCAAAGGATCGAGCCGACACCGTCCCGGCGATGACGGCGACGAAAAAGCTGGCGACGACGCCCAGAGGAACAGATCTCAACCGCACCGGATCAATTCTCCTTGTCGAAGCGAATGGCGATTTCTTGCGGCATTGCCGCGAGAATCGATCATAGATGGCCTCGCATTATCGGGCGAAACACATCTTGTTTAGCGTACCCGCATGAAGAGCCGTAAAGTAGGTCGATGCATGCAACGGCCTACGCCGACATGCTGGCTCCAGGCTTGCGGCGGACGTCTTCGCTTCCTTGAAGCAGGGCAACGAACTCGGGTTGGCGGGTCCCTTCGGAGGCCGTCGGCGCGTTGGCTGACGGAGCATCAAACGAAAACCCGCCTGTGCGGCGGGTCATTGGCGCCAA
>NZ_RZOM01000267.1:0-6322 GCF_003999175.1 Mesorhizobium sp. M7A.F.Ca.ET.027.03.2.1
GATCCAGACAGCGGCGCAGCGCTTGCGCAGGGCGAGTTCGGCATGATCGAGGTGAAGGGCCCAAACGTCTTCGGCGGCTATTGGCGCATGCCGGAGAAGACCAAGGCGGAATTCCGAGCCGACGGTTTTTTCATCACGGGCGATCTCGGTATGATCGACGCCGACGGCTACGTCCACATCGTCGGCCGCGGCAAGGACCTTATCATATCGGGCGGCTACAACATCTATCCGAAGGAACTCGAAAGCGAGATCGACGCGCTCGACGGGGTTAGCGAAAGCGCCGTCATCGGCGTTGCCCATCCGGATTTCGGCGAAGGTGTCACCGCTGTCGTCGTGCGTGCGCCGTCATCACGGATCACCGGTGCCGAAATTCTCGGCGCCATCGCCGGGCGGGTGGCGAAATACAAGCACCCGAAGCGGGTGATCTTCGTCGATGAACTGCCGCGAAACACCATGGGCAAAGTACAGAAAAACGTGCTGCGCGATACCTACAAGGACATATACGCACCATAGTTGGGCGGTGCCTGGGGCAGGGCGCCTTACTCCTTGCGCGGCCTTTCGGCCCGGCTGCCGGAACCCCACAAGGCACGCTTCAGCAGGTTGCGCTTGCGTGGGGCGAGGTTGATGTCGCTGACAAGCTTGGCGCCGCCCTCGCGCCGTTCCAGGGTGATCTTGCGGCTGTGGAAGGCTTCCAGCTCGGCCCGGTGCGCCACGCTGATGATGGTGACATCAGGCAATTCGCGGATCACCGTCGCCATCATGGTGTCCTGGCTCTTCTCGTCGAGCGCCGAGGTTGCTTCATCCAGCACGACGATATCGGGGCGGTGCAGCAGCAGGCGCGCGAAGGCGAGACGCTGCTTTTCGCCGCCCGACAGCGTCTGGTCCCATGGCGCTTCTTCCTTGATCCTTTCGGCAAGGTAGGCGAGGCCGACCTTGTCGAGGGCGGCCTTGATCTGTTTGATCGTCCACTTGTCCGCCGCCGCGGGATAGGCGACCGCGCGGCGAAGCGTGCCCGAGGGGATGTAGGGGCGTTGCGGCAGCATGAACAGTCGCCTGTCGGCGTGGAAATTGACGCTGCCGCCGCCCCACGGCCACAGGCCCGCGACGGCCCGCACCAGCGTCGACTTGCCCGAGCCGGATTCGCCGGCCACCAGCACCCGCTCACCGGGTTCGATCGCAACCTCGGTCTCCTTGACCACGGCGGTGCCGTCGTCGAGCGTCACGGAGAGATCGTCGAGGCTGAGCATGGCACCGTCGTCGGTTTCGCCGTGCTGGATGCGTCCAAGCGCATCGCTCTGCTCCGCACGCTCGAGCCCGTCGAGCGACATCATCAGCGAAGCTACGCGCCGCGCGGAGGCGTTCCAGTCGGCAAGACGCGGGTAGTTGTCGACCAGCCATCCGAACGCGCCTTGCACGATGCCAAAGGCGGACGCTGCCTGCATCACCTCGCCAAGTGTCATTGAGCCTTCGAGGAATTTTGGCGCGCACAGCAGGATCGGCACGACCGGCGCAAACAGGCTCGATCCCTGCGACACCGCCGCCGTGCGCATGTGCTGGCCCGTCAGCAGCGCCCATTGCCTCAGCACATGGCCGAAATTCCTGTCGATGCCGCTGCGCTCCTCTTCCTCGCCGCCCAGCAAGGCGATGCTCTCGCCGTTTTCGCGCACGCGCGTCAGCGTGTAGCGCAGTTCGGCCTCCGCCTGGTTCTTCCGCTCGGAGAGCTGGACGAAATTGCGGCCGATGACCACCATCGCGGTCGAGGTGATGGCGGCATAGATCATCGCGGTGATGACCAGGAAGCCGGGAATGGTGATGCTCTCGCCGCCGATCGGCAAAGTGAGCGCGCCGCCGATGGTCCACAGCACGACGATGAAGGTCGAGGCAGACAGGAACGCGTTGAGGACGCCGGCGATGAAATCGACCGGCGACTCGGTGGCGATGCGCAGATCCTCGGTCATGCGGGCCTCGGGGTTCTGGTGGTCGCCGCCGACGAGATTCAGTTGGTAGTAGCGGCCGCCTGCCAGCCAGCGCGCGATGACCGCGGTGGTCAGCCAGGAACGCCAGCGGCGCTGGATCGTCATGCGCAGGTAGACCTGCGCGACGACAAGGCTGCCGCTGCAGATTACCAGCGGCACGAAGACGGCGCTGAGGAAATAGACGCTGCGGGCGTTGCGCTGCTCGAGGGCATCGAACATCGAACGGTTCCAGACATTGATGCCATACTGGAAGCCGATATTGATGCAGATCAGCAGCAGCACCCCGATCGTCAATGGCCAGGCAAGCCGGTCGCCGCGCCGGCTCCAGTAACCGCGCGCGCTGATCCAGAAACGCCGCAGCAGATATTTCTTGCGCTCCTGCTCGGCCCCTTCGGGCGTCAGTTGCGGATCGGGCTCGACAGCATCCGGTGGTGGCCCCGGCTGGCCGTCGACCTCCGGGGTAGCTTCGGCACTCGACAGCTTTTTTTCGCGCAGCTCCTCGTGGCGTGGCCTTTGGTCACGCGGCGCTTTCTGTGGCGGCTTCAAGGCACCGCGCGGTTTGATGCCGTCGGCCTGTTTCAATTTGGGTTTCGCCTCGGACATACGCTCCGACAACGACCTCAAAATCAAAAGGTTTCATGACGTCAGCCGACTTGACCTGATATCAACGCACAGTGTCGGAGCCGGCCGCAAAAACCTTTTCGCCGCCGATCCAGACGCCCTTCGTGTCGAGATCGTCCGACAGAGCGACAATATCCGCAGCCGTGCCGTTGGCGAATCGGCCAAGCCGGTGCGACTGACCGATTGCTTGCGCCGGATAGAGTGAGGCCATGCGCAAAGCTTCGGAAAGCTCGACCCCGACGACGCGGTGGATGAAACGAACGGCCGAGATCATGTCGAGATCGGCGCCCGCCAGCGTTCCGTCGGCGAGCCTCAGGCTGCCGTCCCTTCGATAGATGGTGCGGCCGTTGAGCGTGAACGACGTCATCTCGGTGCCGATTGTCGCCATGGCGTCGGTGACCAGCACGATCCTGGCCGGCCCCTGCTTGGCGCGCAGCGCGATCTTGATGGTGGCCGGGTCGACATGGATGCCGTCGGCGATGAGACCGGCCGACAAGGTGCCGATGTCGATGGCCGCGCCCGCCAGGCCAGGCTCTCGGTTGCCGATCTGGCTCATCGCGTTGAACAGATGGGTGATCATCGAGGCGCCGGCCTCGGCAAAGGCGCTGGCGGCGGCATAGCCGGTATCGGAGTGGCCAAGGCTGACGATGATGCCCGCTTTGGCGAGCACCGCGACGCGCGCCGGCTCGACGGATTCAGGGGCAATGGTGGTGAGCAGCACCGGTAGTTTTTGCCGCGCGGCGATCAGCATCGCCTGATCGGCATCCGTCATCGGCCGGATCAGCACCGGATCATGCGCGCCCTTGCGGGCGACCGACAGATGCGGGCCTTCGAGATGCAGTCCGAGAAACCCAGGCACCTTCTGGCGCGCCGCTGCCTCGCCGGCGGCGACAGCGGCGGCCGTGATTGCAGGCGTGTCGGTGATCAGCGTCGGCAGCAGCGCCGTCGTGCCGAAGGGCGCGTGCGCGCGGCAGATGGTCTCGATTGAAGCGACATCGGGGTGGTCGTTGAGCATGACGCCGCCGCCGCCGTTGACCTGCAGGTCGACGAACCCCGGCGCCAGAAGGCCGCCACCGGTGTCGACGACGCGGATATCCGAGGGGATGGCACCAGTGGGCAGAATGGCCTCGACGAGACCGTCGCGCACGACAAGTGCGTGGCCTTCATGCCAGTCGTCGCCGTCGAAAATCCGGGCGCCAGTCAGGGCAAAGCGATCGCTCATACTGTCTCCGTCACCTTGCGAAGATTGCGCGGCGTGTCCGGATCGAGACCGCGATGGCGGGCAAAGGCCTCGACGAACATGTAGAAGGAGACGATCAGCGTCAGCGGATCGGTCAGCGGATGGCCGGTGGCAACATGCGGCAGGCGCACGGCGCGTTTGGCAAGCGCGGAGGTGACGAACACCGGCGCGCCCTTGGCCGCCAGGCTGTCGGCGGCCTCGGCAATGGACGGTTCGGAGGCGTCGCGCGCAGCCAGCGCCAGCACCGGAAAATCGGGGCCGATCAGCGCCAGCGGGCCGTGCATGACTTCGGCCGCGCTATAGGCTTCCGCATGCATGCCGCAGGTCTCCTTGAATTTCAGCGCCGCTTCATTGGCCATCGCTGCCGACGGTCCGCGGCCGAGGATGAACAGCGACTTCTGCTTCTCGATCGTCTCAGAGAGCACGCTCATCCAGTCGCAGGCGATCGCCTTGCTGAAATGTTCCGGCAGGCGGGCAAGTGCGGCCAACAGCGCATCGTCGCCGGTGGCGTGCGCCATCAGAGCGAGGCCGGCGACCGCCGAATTGATGAAGGTCTTGGTGGCCGCCACGCTGCGCTCGGGGCCGGCCAGGATATCGATCGCATAGTCCGAAGCACGCGCCAGCGGCGAATCAGCGGTGTTGGTGATGGCGACGGTCAGCGCGCCCCCCGCCCGCGCGGTTTCGGCCATGGCGACGATATCGGGGCTCTTGCCCGACTGCGAGATCGCCAGGCAGGCCGAGCCGGCGAGCCTGAGCTTGCGGCCATAAATCGAGGCGATCGACGGTCCGACAGACGCCACGGCCAGGCCCGCGGTCAGCTCGACGGCGTATTTCATGAAGGTGGCGGCATGGTCGGACGAGCCGCGCGCCACGGTGACGACGAACTGCGGGTCGCGTTCCCTGATGCCGCGCCCGGCCTCGGTCAGCACCGCGCCGGAGCCGTCGAGCAGGCGGGCGACCGCTTGCGGGACCTCCTCGATCTCGCGCCGCATATGGGTCATTTCTGCCGACATGGTCGGCTCTGTCGTGCTCATGGTCGGCCCTCTTCGCTCGGCCCGGTCAGCCGCAGTTCGGCGACGAAATCATAGGCGTCGCCCCGGTAGATGGAGCGGGTGAATTCGATCACCTTGCCGCTCGCCAGATAGGAGATGCGTTCGATGTGCAGGCCTGCAATGCCTGGCGGCACTTCGAGCAGGCGCGCGTCGCTGTCGCCGAGATTGGCGGCGGAAATGCGCTGCACGGCGCGCACCGGCCGGTTGCCAGTCAATTCCAGCGCCGCATAGAGCGAGGAGCCTATATCGGCCGGGTCGGGCAACACGCTGGCCGACAGCGAGGCGCGCTCGATCGCCAGCGGCGTGTCGTTGGCGATGCGCAGGCGCGCCACGCGCGCCACCAGTTCGCTCGAGGACAGGCCGAGCACCATCATCTCGTCGGGCGAAGGTGCGTAAAGGCCGCGGTCGAGCCATGCCGAACGCACAGCCATGCCGCGCCGCGCCATGTCTTCGGTGAACGAGGTCAGCCGCGACAGCGACTGTTCGACACGCTCCATACGCGGCGCCACGAAAGTGCCGGAGCCGTGGCGCTGCACCAGGATGCCGCCCTTGACCAGATCCTGCACCGCCTTGCGCACGGTGACCCGCGAAATATCGGCCTTGGTGGCGATGTCGCGCTCGGAAGGCAGCGCGTCGCCCGGCCCGATCAGGCCGCGATTGACCGCGTCCTCGATGCTCTTGCGAAGCTGCAGATAAAGCGGCGCGCCGCTTTGCGCCTGATGTTTTAGCGTGGCGAAGATCTGGTCGGCGGCCTCGCTCATCGAGTTGCCTCCGCGTGTCCGGCGAAAAGGCGGACCGCCATCTGCACCGCGCCGCCCAGCGCGTCGTCGAGCGGCGGCTTCAGCAGTGCCTGGTAGCGGGCAGACAGGCGCGGCGCGTAGAGCGGCGCCAGCCCGCCGAGCAGGCACAGCGGCGCGTCGTCAGCAAGGTCGAGCGCGCCGAGCGAGGCTTCGACATCGGTGACCACCCTGTCGAGGATCCAGTTGGCGACGCTGTCGCCCTTCTCGGCATGCTCGAACACCTTGGGTGCGAAGCCGCCGAAATCGCCCGGCTTGGCATTGGTGGTGAATTCGACGACGTCTTCCGGGTTGTTGCGGAAGACGGCCAGCATGCTGTGCGTCAGCGGCGAACCGGCGCGAACGCCGTCATAGGCAAGCAGTGTCTGTTCGAGCAGGTCGCGGCCGATACGGGCGCCGCTGCCCTGGTCGCCGACCTGGAAACCCCAGCCGCCGATGGCCCGCGATTTGCCTTGTCTGCGCGCCATATAGGCGGTGCCGGTGCCGAGGATCGCCATGGCGCCGTCACCCGAGCCGACAGCGCCCTCCAGCGCGATCTCGGCGTCGGTCTCGACGCGGCTGATGCTGAACGGCAGGATCGCTTCGAGCTGCTGCCGGTAGGTGCCGACATTGGCGCCGGCCAGCCCGAGAATGGCC
>NZ_RZOM01000268.1:0-6312 GCF_003999175.1 Mesorhizobium sp. M7A.F.Ca.ET.027.03.2.1
GTCGAGGCCAGCGGTACCGGCAGCTTCACCAGCGGCGGCGCCTGACGACAGGCCGGCGGCATAAACCGCCTGGATCGCCTGGTTCGAGGCACGCGGATCACCGGCAAGGGCCACCGAGTTGGCGAATTCCGGCTTCAGCAGGTCGGCCCAGTCGGCCGGAGCTTCCTTGACGAGATCCTTGTTCACCTGGAAGGAAAGCACGCCGTAATAGTCGCCGGTCCAGAAACCTTCGGCATCCTTGGCGCTGTCGGGGATCGAGTCCCAGGTCGACACCTTGTAGGGCTGGATCAGGCCATCAGCCTTGGCGGTCGGGCCGAAGGACAGGCCGACGTCGATGACGTCGGGCGCCTGCGGGCCCTTGTTGTCCTTGTTGGCCTTGATCGCCTCGATCTCGTCGCCGGAACCGGCATCGGGATTGAGTTCGTTGACGGTGATTTCCGGATACTTCGCCTTGAAGCCTGCAATGACGTCGCCGTAGCCGCACCAGTCATGCGGCAACGCGATGGTGGTGAGCTGGCCTTCCGCCTTGGCGGCCTTGACGAGATCGTCCAGCGAATCCGCGGACGAAATCACCGTCGACGCGAAAAGCGCCGCGGCCGAAAGGGAAAGCACTTTCCCCGTGAATTTGAACATGTGTTCTCTCCGTTGAACTGACGCCGTTGGACGCCTGCGATGCGGTATCGTTTTCATGTGACAGCCAGATGAAAGCTTTGTGAAAGCGGCTGCTCGCAGTGCGAAAAAGTAAACTCTTTTTAACCTGATGTAGCAATCGCTCCGCGATTCTTTTTCCGGCTAATTAGTTTTTGCCTTGCCCGTCATCCTCCCCCTTGTTTTCATAGCCCCTTTTCAGATCACTTTGCGGCGCGGAAAACGCCTCAGATCGTGCCGGCGATGGCGTTTTCGAGCAAGGTCAGCGCCGCCTTCTTGGTCAGCTTGACCGGGTTGCCGCCGGCAGTCGGATCGACCACCGCCATATCGGCGATCAGCGTCTTACGCTTCTTGTCCATGTCGAGCCCCTTGATAAGGCCGGGCAGTGCATGCGGCACCTTCAGTTCCTTGCGAAGCTTGATGATGGCTTTGGCGAAGCCGTCAAAGCCGCCCTTGATGCCGCAATAGGCGGCGAGCCGGCCGATACGCTCCTCGATGGAGTCCCGGTTGAAGGCCAGAACATAGGGCATGAACACCGCGTTGGTCATGCCGTGATGGGTGTCGTAGAGCGCGCCGACCGGGTGCGACAGCGAATGGATGGCGCCGAGCCCTTTCTGGAAGGCGGTGGCGCCCATGGCGGCGGCGCTCATCATATGGGCGCGCGCAACGAGATCCCCGCCGTTGGCATAGGCCTTCGGCAGGTTCTCGAAGACCAACCTCACGCCTTCGACGGCGATGCCGTCGGCCATCGGATGGTAGCCGGGCGCGCAATAGGCTTCGAGGCAATGGGCCAGCGCATCCATGCCGGTACCGGCGGTGATGAAGCCCGGCATGCCGACCGAAAGCTCCGGATCGGCAATGACGATAGCCGGCAACAATTTGGGATGGAAGATGACCTTCTTGGTGTGCGTCGCCTCATTGGTGATGACGCCGGCGCGGCCGACCTCCGATCCGGTCCCGGCGGTGGTGGGCACGGCGATGATCGGCGCGATGGCATCCGAATTGGCGCGCGTCCACCAGTCGTCGACATCCTCGAAATCCCACACCGGCCTGACCTGCCCGGCCTGGAAGGCGATCAGCTTGCCGAGATCGAGCGCCGAGCCGCCGCCGAAGGCGATGACGCCGTCATGCTTGCCCTTCTTGAACACGGCGATGCCGGCGGTCAGGTTGGATTCGACCGGGTTCGGCCTGACCTCGGAGAAAACGCCGTAAGGGACCTTCGCATCGTCGAGGATCTCTAGGGTCGAGGCGACGACCGGCAGTTTCGCCAGTCCAGGGTCGGTGACGAACAACGGCCGCTTGATGCCGGTGGCCGCCAGCACCTCAGGCAATTCCTTGATGCGGCCGGCGCCGAAGCGGACGGTGGTGGGGTAGTTCCATTTGGAGATCAGCTTGGACATTTTTGTCTTTCAATAAATCAGATGGCTTCGCGCAGATGGAATGATTTCGGCCTGGTGAGATTGTCATAGCCGATGGCCGACAAGCCCGCGCCCTTGCCGGTGTCCTTGACGCCGGTCCAGACCAGTGCCGGATCGAGGTAGTCGCAGCGGTTCATGAACACCGTGCCGGTCTCGACGCGGTTGCCGATCGCAACCGCATGCTCGGTATCGCGGGTCCAGATCGAAGCCGTCAGCCCGTAAGGACTGTCGTTCATCAGCGCGATCGCCTCTTCGTCGTTACGCACCTTCATGATGCCGACGATCGGTCCAAAGCTCTCTTCGCGCATGACGCTCATCTGATGGTCAACATTGGTAAGCACTTCCGGCGCCAGATAGGGCGAACCGGCCTTGTCGTTAGCCACCTTCATGTTGACGTGCGCCACCGCGCCCTTGCGCAGCGCCTCGGCCTTCTGTTCACGGATCAGGTCGGCGAAGCGCGCCTGCGCCATCGGCCCCATCGTCGTCGCCTGGTCGAGCGGATTGCCGACGACATAGTTCTTTGTCTCGGCGATGAAGCCTTCGACGAATTCGTCATAGACCTTCTCGTGCACATAGACGCGTTCGATGCCGCAGCAGCACTGGCCGGAATTGTAGAAGGCGCCGTCGACCAGATTGGCGACGGCATGATCCATCTTGGCATCCGGCAGGACATAGGCCGGATCCTTGCCGCCGAGTTCGAGGCCGAGCGTCATGAAGGTGCCGGCCGCAGCCTTTTCGATGGCGCGGCCGCCACCGACCGAACCGGTGAAATTGACATGGTCGATCTTGCCGGAGCCGAGCAGTTTTTCGGTCTGCGCATGGTTCAGCACGACATTCTGGAACACGCCCTTGGGCAGACCCACTCCGTCGAAAGCCTGTTGGAAGCGCTCGCCGACCAGCAGCGTCTGCGCCGCATGCTTGAGGATCACGGTGTTGCCGGCCATCAGCGCCGGCACGATGGTGTTGACGGCGGTGAGGTAAGGATAATTCCACGGCGCGATCACCATGACGACGCCAAGCGGGTCCTTCTTCACATAGCGGCGAAAGCCATCCTTCGGGTTGGAGGCCGGCACCGACTTGAGCGCCTGCTCGGCGATCTCGACCATGTAGGTGGTGCGTTCCCTGACCCCGCCGAACTCGCCGCCATAGCGTACGGGCCGCCCCATCTGCCAGGCGATCTCCGGCACGATCTCGTCTGATATCGCGACCAGCGCTTCCAGCATGGCGAGCATGTACTTGCCGCGCTCGACGATTGGCGTCAGCCCCCACTTCTCCTGAGCCGCCTTGGCACGCTCGACCGCGGCATTGATCGCCTGGTCGGTCGCGATCGGTCGCTCGGCATAGATCGAACCGTCGATGGGGGATATGAGTTTGACCGTCTCGGTCATTTTGTAAGTCCTCGTATTCTACAACAAAATCGTATGGCCTGGCGCTGTCCCTCATCTGCGTGCCGGCACCCTCTCCCCCACGGGGAGAGGGTAAAAGTGAAGGGGCGCCGACGAACCGTCGATACCTAGTACCGCTCGAACCCTCTGTGCAGTTCCCAATCCGTGATGCGGCGGTCGTATTCGAGCTGCTCCCACTTTGCGGTGTGGACATAGTGTTCGAGCACATCCTCGCCGAGCGCCTGCTTGAGCATCTTCGACTTCGCAAGCGTCTCGGTGGCATCGCGCAGCGTCTTCGGAATCTCCGGCAGGCGCGATGCCTGATAGGCATCGCCGACGAACGGCTTCTGCAATTCCAGCTTCTCGTCGATGCCGGCAAGACCGGCAGCGATCAGCGCTGCGAACGCAAGATACGGGTTCAGATCGGCGCCGCCGATGCGGCATTCCATGCGGATGCCCTTGGTGCCCTCGCCGCACAGGCGGAAGCCGGCGGTACGGTTGTCCTCGCTCCACATGATCTTGGTCGGCGCGAAGGTGCCGGCCTGGAAGCGCTTGTAGGAGTTGATGTAGGGCGCCAGGAACCAGGTGAATTCCTTGGCGTATTTGAGCTGGCCGGCGGCCCATTGCTGGCCAAGCGTCGACAGCGTCCAGTCGGCGGTTTTGTCGAAGAACAGCGGAGTCTTGCCGTCGGCGCTCCACAGCGAATTGTGGATGTGGCTGGAATTGCCGGCGAGCCCGTAATTGTATTTGGACATGAACGAAATCGCCTTGCCCTCGGACTCCGCGATTTCCTTGGCGCCGTTCTTGAGGATGACGTGACGGTCGGCCATGTCGAGCGCCTCGGCGTAGCGCACATTGATCTCTTCCTGACCCGGACCCCACTCGCCCTTGGAATTCTCGATCGGAATGCCGGCCGCTTCCATCTCGTTGCGAAGCCGGCGCATGACGCCTTCTTCCTTGGTGGTGATGCCGATCTGGTAGTCGCCGATATAGGGCGATGCGGTATCGAGACCTTGCCAGTGCTTCTTGCGGGCGGAATCGTATGTCTCGTTGAACAGATAGAATTCAAGCTCGGAAGCAAAATAGCCTATATAGCCGCGCTCCGTCAGCCGCTTGACCTGCTTCTTCAAGATGGCGCGCGGCGAATGTGGCAGGTCATCATGGGTGTGGTGGTTGAGCACGTCGCAGATCACGAGTGCGGTCTTTTCCAGCCAGGGAATGCGCCGCAGCGTGGCGAGATCCGGCTTCATGACGAAGTCGCCATAGCCCTTCGACCAGCTCGCCGCCTTGTAGCCGGGCACCGGCTCCATATCGATGTCTGCGGCCAGCAGATAATTACAGCCATGCGTTTCGTCATGCGCGGAATCGACGAAGTACTGCGCCAGGAAGCGTTTTCCCGCTAGCCGTCCCTGCATGTCGACGATGCAGGCCAGCACGGTGTCGATCTCACCGCTGGAGACCGCTTTCTTCAACTGATCGAACGAGAAATTTCCGGCCATTCCTTTGGCACTCCAGCGCTTGTCGATTGAAAGGGAAAACGCAGCCATGGCCGGCGCGAGGCCGGCCATGGCCACAAAGGGCGATATCAGGCGCCAGCTTCGCCGATAGCCACCTCGGCTGCCTTGATCGCGGCCTGGCGCTTGGCAATCTGGTCACCGATCGGCGGACCCTGGAAGCGACGGTTCTCGAAACCGAACCAAAGCAGGGCGGTCAGCACGATGAAGCCTATGGTGATGTAAAGCACCTTGTCGTTCGGCGGCTGGATGGCGATGTAGAAGATGATTACCATGCCGACGATCGATAGCGCGCAGAACAGCTTGAACAGCCCAGCGCCGAGATTCCACGGGCCTGGAGTCGGCCATTTCGCCGTTCCGAAAGCCAGCATGCCGAGCACGATCGGGATGATGAACGACAGGAACAGGAACACCAGCGTCGAATTGACGACGATGGTGTAGATGTTGGTGCCGCCGATCGAAATGAACTGGGCAAGGAACACATACAGGATCTCGAGGATCGCGGCCGTCCAGATCGCATTGACCGGCGTGCGCCAGGTCGGGTTGACCTTGGCGAGCGAAGCCGAACCGATCGGCATGCCGCCGTCGCGAGAGAAGGCAAACAGCATGCGCGAGGCCGACGTCACTGTGGCGAGGCCGCAGAGGAATTGCGAGATCAGGATCGCCAGATAAAGCAGTTCCTTCAGCCACACCGGCAGGATCGCGTCCATGGTCGAGAAGAACACGCTCCAGCCCTGCTTGGCGCCGGCCGCCAGGTCTGGGATGGCCAGAACGATCGCACACAGCATCACCCAGCCGATCAGCGACGACCAGAGCACGGACGAAACGATCGCGCGCGGAACCGAGTGTGCCGCCTTGAGGGTCTCTTCGGAGGTATGTGCCGACGCGTCATAGCCGGTGATGGTGTACACCGGCAGCAGCAGGCAGAGCAGGAACAGGTAGCTCATGGAGTCGGTTTGCGGAAAAACACCGCCGCCCGCATCGCCTGAATAGTTGGTGAACGTCCACAGCCGGCTGATGTCGATTGCCGGTGCGAACACCAGGCAGGCCACGATCAGCACTGCTGTTGCGCCCAGAATAAGAAAGCCCGAAGCATCGGTGAGCATTGCCGTCAGTTTGATGCCGAAATGGTTGAACAGCGCCTGCAGCACGGTGATGAAGGCGACGAACCCGACGATTTCGCCCGGCGTGCCAGTGATGCCAAACCAGCTGCCGAACGTTCCGACAAAGAAGAACGCAGTGCCGATATTGATCGCGCCGAGCACGGTGATCAGGCCGAACAGGTTGAGCCAGGCGGTGAGCCAGCCGGTGAAACGGTTGCCGAGGATCGACGCCCAATGATAAAGG
>NZ_RZOM01000269.1:0-6301 GCF_003999175.1 Mesorhizobium sp. M7A.F.Ca.ET.027.03.2.1
GACAGACCGCTTCCAGAAGCTCTTGCACAAGCTCGGCCTCAGCCAGCCGAAGAACGGCATCGCCTATTCGGTCGAGCAGGCCCGCCTGGTTGCCGGCGAGCTAGGCTTCCCGCTGGTGGTGCGCCCCTCCTATGTGCTCGGCGGCCGCGCCATGCAGATCATCCATGACGAGGGCATGCTGCAGACCTATCTGCTCGACACCGTGCCCGGCCTGGTGCCGGAAGACATCAAGCAGAAATACCCCAACGACAAGACCGGCCAGATCAACACGCTGCTGGGCAAGAACCCGCTGCTGTTCGACACCTATCTCAGTGGCGCCATCGAGGTCGACGTCGATTGCCTCTGCGACGGCAAGTCGACCTTCGTCTCCGGCATATTGGAGCATATCGAGGAGGCCGGCATCCACTCGGGCGACAGTGCCTGCTCGCTGCCGGTGCACTCGCTGCCTTCCGAGCTGGTCGACGAGCTAGAGCGCCAGACGGCAGCGCTGGCCCGCGCGCTCAACGTCGGCGGCCTGATGAACGTGCAGTATGCGATCAAGGACGGCACGGTCTATGTGCTGGAGGTCAACCCGCGCGCGTCGCGCACCGTGCCCTTCGTCGCCAAGACCATCGGCCGTCCCATTGCGAAAATTGCCGCCCGCATCATGGCCGGCGAGACGCTGGAAGACGCCTTCGCCCATTACGGCGCCATGCCCGACCCCAGGAACCCCGGCCACATCGCGGTCAAGGAAGCCGTCTTCCCCTTCGCCCGCTTCCCCGGCGTCGACATACTGCTCGGACCGGAAATGCGCTCGACCGGCGAGGTCATGGGCCTCGACCGCGATTTTGCACTCGCCTTCGCCAAGAGCCAGCTCGGCGCCGGCGTCGACCTGCCCCGCTCCGGCACGCTGTTCGTCTCGGTGCGCGACGAGGACAAGAAAGGCATATTGCCGGCGGTCAAGCGCCTCGCCGGCCTCGGCTTCAAGGTGCTGGCCACCTCCGGCACGGCCCGCTTCCTCGCCGAAAATGGCGTCGACGCCCAGAAAATCAACAAGGTGCTGGAAGGCCGCCCCCACATCGAAGACGCCATCCGCAACCGCCAGGTGCAGATCGTCTTCAACACGACGGACGGCCAGAAGGCGGTGTCGGATTCCAAGTCACTACGGCGTGCAACGCTGATGCAGAAGGTGCCGTATTATACGACGCTGTCGGGTGCTGCTGCTGTGGCGGAAGCGATTGCGGCGCTGAAGGCGGGGAGCCTGGAAGTCAGGCCGCTGCAGGAGTATTTTGCCTGAGGTGATAGGCTGATCCCTCGTTTAGGGGCGCTGTCCTGCCAGTCTTGTGATTGTACCGGCCGCGCGCCGATCAGTGAACCGCCTCAGTTTTGGACTCTTGCTGATTTTCTAGCTCAATGCCCAGCTCTTGCACCACTTTTTCGAGTGTCGAGAAAATTCAAGATTCCTCGTTCCAAATGTATGATGGACCCTTATCTTCAAGTCGTGGCTTTGCGCTATCCTCATACCATTCCGAGAGCTGCCCGCCACCACCTCGCCGGGACGTTTTCTCAAATATGTCCCTATACCGTCTCGGAGAGATTCCAACGAAGTGCTCAAAAATAACTCTCTTTTCTTGACTGTCGTCCAGTGAGACGGAATCTTCATGCAATGACAACGCCTTACTCTTTGGATAAGGTTCAATAAATACGACTCTTCTAATTCCTGACGCGATGATATGTTTAGCACAGTTGTGACATGGAAACGTCGTGACGAATATTGTCGCGCCGGCGGTCGCTCTACCCAATCGAGCAGCATCGCATAGCGCCGTCATTTCAGCATGGGTCATCCTGCCGAACTCCGTTATGTCCGAAATTGCAGCATCTTTGATTCGCTTTCGGACATTCTCATCAGAGTAGATCGTTGCAGCGGATGATCCATCCCTCAAAACTTGAGCACCTTCCAGCGTGCGAAGAAAGTCAAAAATTATGCGATTCTTCTCGGTGCGGTTGGCATCAATCCCATCATCAAAATCTCGATGAGGATCGTCGTCTTCAGTCCAATAGGTCCCGCCACCAAATTTTGGAACTTCATTACAGCCAAGCGATATTACTTCGCCCCGTATTGAAAATATTGCCGCCCCAATTTGGCGAGAAAGGTCAATAGATCGAAGTGATGCTGAGGCCGCCATATAGGATCCGTACTCATCCTTTGTCGGGCTTATCGAGTTTTTTCCAAAGAATGCGGCTATGAAACGGTCCGTCGTCCGAGAAATGCTATCCTCGTTTCGACCACTTATGAAGGCATCTCCCATATGAAAGACCTCTTCAATGCGCTGACCATGGATATCTGAGCGCTCGCTCATATCCGTCTCAACGAGACTTTCAGCATATTCGGTGCATTGCTTCGGTGTTAAATTCGCGTTGTTAAGTGCAATGTCACGCTCAAGATTTTTCTTTCGATCTTTTTCGCTTAGGTGGACAGATATCTGGATGAATTTTCGCCCATAGACTTTTCTGAGCAGTAGAATTTCCTCGGCTCTTTTTAATTGTCGAAGGATATAAGCCGCGCGCTCGACAGGGCGCTTTTCCGCGTCCGGGGAAGGATCAGTCACTTTCCAATGGGCTTCACGACAATTTCGAATCTCATCGATCGCCAACGCCGCCAGAGCGGCGTCATTTTCACATTTCTTCCGAACTGCGTTTGCATATCGGATTTTCGATTCGTATTTCGCAACCGGGTTCGACCCGTCGTCAATCTCGATACCTTCAACCGCAATTCGAGACATCAGATCGGTCAGTCGAATTGACTGTGGATTGTAACCAACTGAGACGAGCGCCTCGCGCAGTTTTTGTTCTACGATGCGCATGTTCACACCAATTGGCCCAACCAACCCAAAAATGAGTTCGGGCCAATCAGTGGACTCGTTTAGTGCGTTGTCATTCGATGTCATGAGTTCCCCCCGGAACTGGACATTTAACTTGTCCGTTGAAACGAAAAGATTCATTAATAGGAATCACGGAGGAATCAACCGATGGCTCAAAATCTGCGAGGAGAACCTGTGACAAACACAAATGTTAAGCAGCACTCCAGCCAGCTACATAGAAATTTGAGTCAGGTAGCTAAATCCCTAAGCGCACGACCACAAGAACTGCGTGGCCCTTTTGCGGTACGATCGCAATCGGTGTCTTTGAAGGCGTCTTCGGGGAACGATAAGAAATAGAGATATTAGTTGCGCTTTGGCAGAACGGCTGCTCACGCCACAGCCACACACTCAATCTCGATATCAAACTCCATCGGCCAAGACGCCACCGGCACAAAACTCCGCGCCGGCGGGTTGACGCTGAAGTACTTCGCATAGACCCGGTTAATCGCATTGTAGAAGCCGGAATTGACGGCGTAGATGCGCACCATCACCACGTTTTCCAGTGAGGTGCCGGCCGCTTCCAGGCAGTGTTTCAGCGCCTTCAGCGACGCCTCGGTCTGCACCTCGATGTCGCCGCGCACCATCTCGCCGGTCACCATGTCCACCGGCGGCGTCGCCGAGATGAACACGAAGCCGTTGGCCCTGACAGCCGTCGAACAGGGCAGCCCGAGCGCCCGCACCTTGGCCGACATGACAGGCACTTCGATGATTTGTTTCTTCATGGCAAATCTCCCTCTCCTGCATTTGCAGGGAGCTTATCCCTGCACTGGCGGAACGCCAGCGCCGTTCTTCCCTTCTCCCCCTGTGGGAGAAGGTGGATCGGCGCGATAGCGCCGAGACGGATGAGGGGTGGTCCAGCGGAGTGAGACGTTGGCGTTCCCTGGAACACCCCTCATCCGTCGCCTTCGGCGACACCTTCTCCCACAGGGGGAGAAGGAAGATGCGGCGCTAAAGAAAACCGATGAACCGTCCGCCGAACAGCACCGAAGTCCACAGCAGTATCGAGAGCACAGCCAGGATGGCGCTGCCGGCCGGCTCGTCACCGCCTCTGGCGAAGCGCAGGAAGGCGAAAAAATTAACGCCGGCGAGAAGGATGAGTGCCATCTTGGCGAGGAAAATCGGCATCACCGCATAGGTGCTCGCCTTGACCGAAAACAGCAGCGAGCCAGTGACAAGCGCACCCGCGAACGCGCCCAATGCAACGCGGCGCAGCAGCGCGACGAACGCGCCGTATGGCAGCGAACGGAAGGCGCCGCAGATCCTGAGGTCCATGAGGAGGACGCTGGTCAACAGCGCGCCGATCGACATGATGTGGAGCGCATTGACGACGGGATAGGCGATGAAGGAAGCCTTCAACCACCGCGCCAAAGCGAGTTGCTCGATGCCGGCAAGGAACTCCGCCATCTAGGCCGGCGGCACGCGGTCGGGATAGACATCATACGTCTTGCCGCCGACGATGAGGCGCACCGCTTTCATGCGCTTTTCGCTCGCCTCGAGCGAGCGGTTGCCGATCGCGGTCACCTCGTCGCCGATTTTGGCCACCTCCTCCGTGAAGCCGGCGGCGATGGTGCGGGATGGCGGCGCCATCTCCACTCGCCAGGCCTCGCCCTCGGCGTCGACATCCAGCGTGGCGTGCGGATTGCCGATATAGATGGCCGTGATCTTGCCCCTGAGTTCGAAAAACCCGTCCTGCGTCCACGACCAGCCATGATGGGCATAGGCCGCGGTGCCGGCGGCAAGCATCACGGCCGCCGTCAGCGCGACGCTGCGAATTCCATTGAAAGGCGACTGCATCGCTTGTCTCCTCGGTTCGTCCAGCAGCATTCGAGAGTAGGACACGGCGCGGCAACGTCAAATCACATCGGCCAAATGACCGGAACCGCCAGGCGCCCCGCTCGATCGCCGGCGTGAACGATCCGGCCTTGCTAATGACATCCATGCACGCCACTCTCGCCTTCCCTGCCCGCTTTTCCCTTGGGCTGAAGACCGGACTCACATCAAACGAGGCAAACCATGAGCAGCATGAGAGACCGTCAGGAAGGCTTCGAAAAGAAGTTTGCGATGGACGAGGATACGAAGTTCAGGGCCATGGCGCGCCGCAACAAGCTGCTCGGCCTCTGGGCCGCCGAAAAGCTTGGCAAATCTGGTGCGGACGCCGACGCCTATGCGAAGGAAGTGGTGCACGCGGATTTCGAAGAGGCCGGCGACAACGACGTGTTCCGCAAGGTGCGCGCCGATTTCGACGCGGCGGGCATCGCCCAGTCGGATGCCCAGATATGCACCGCCATGGAAGAGCTGCTGGTGACCGCGGTGGAGCAGATCAGGTCGACCTGAGCGCCGCTCATTATTGTGCTTGGTTTGCCACCGTAACGCTCTAAGGCGCCCCCAGGGGGGCGCCGTAGAGCGTCGGCCTTGAACCGCCCTCACCCCTGATGCGCGGCGGCCAGTTCCTTCACATGTTTTTCGTGCATCTGCAGCGTCGGCAGGGTTTTCTTGGCGAATTCCTTCATCGCCGGGTCGTCGCCGGATTGCGCATAGCCGCTGAACAGCGCCACGGCTTCCTTGTGGGCGTTGGTCTGCATCTCGATGTATTTGGCCTGGAACTGATCGCCGCTGGCGCCCTTTAATTCATCGAGCATCTTCTGCTCCTTGGGCTGCAGGGCTGGACCGGACGGTGCGGTGGCCGAGGTTGTCTGGCCCTGGGCAAGCGCCGCCTTGAATTCCTCGCCGGCCTTGGTGTGGTCGGCGATCATCTGTTTGGCGAACGCCTTGACGTCGGCATCGGTCGCCTTCTGCTCGGCGAGCTTGCTGGACTCGATCTCGAACTCATTGGCGCTCGGCACCGTCTTGATGAAGGTCGAAGTGTCGACCTTCGTCGTCGTAGCGAGCGGCGTAGTCGTGGCGGTCGTGTTCGACTGGGCAAAGGCCGGCGCGCCGGCAAGCAATGCTGCTGCGGTCAGAATGGTAAGCGTCTTCATGGCATGTCTCCGGTTGGAATTATCCCTCGGACAATCCAACGTCGCTTGGGCACTCCGGTTGCAGCTCATGAGGAAGAAGCCTGCGCATGTCGCCTCGATCGCCCCACCGTATCCGTGCCGGGCTCGAACGCTCGCCGATGCCCTCGTTCGAGCCAGCCCATGGGACTCATGTTCCGAAAACTGAAACGCGGCGGCTGGCCAGAGCTGCCTTTCAGTGGCAGCAAGCCTCGCCATATTGCAGCTGCTCGTTCCAGTTCGGGCGGCCTTCCGGCGTGAAATCCATCAGGTTCCACAGCGTTTCGCAGGTGCCGAGGCCGCGCGGATCCTGGCCCGGCTCCGTCGGCGCGAAATCCAGTTCCGAACTCCAGAAATGGCGTATGCCGTCGGGGTCGCGATGGAACACCGACAGCAGCGGGATCTGTG
>NZ_RZOM01000026.1:0-14978 GCF_003999175.1 Mesorhizobium sp. M7A.F.Ca.ET.027.03.2.1
AAGAAATACGGCTTCAAATATGGCGTGCAGACATTGCTCTCCTTCGGCGGCCTGACCTCGATCAACCACCCGCGCCTGCATGAAACCATGATCTCCGGCCCGATCGGCGGCATTCTGGGCGCTGCCTATGTCGGCAAGCTGATCGGGAACGACTCGCTGATCTGCTCGGACATGGGCGGCACCTCTTTCGACATGGGCGTCATCACACGCGGCCAGACGCGGATCGAGAACGAGCCGCTGATGGACCGTTTCAAGCTCAACGTGCCGACGCTGCATCTCGACACGATCGGCGCCGGCGCCGGCATGATCCTCAAGGTCGATCCCCTGACCAAGAAGGTCTCGCTTGGGCCGGAAAGCGCCGGCTCGGATCCCGGTCCGATCTGCTTCGATCGCGGTGGCACCGAGCCGACCATCGCCGATTGCGACGCCATCCTCGGCCGCCTCAACCCACACTATTTCCTGGGCGGCAAGGTCGTGCTGCAGGTCGAAAAGGCGCGCCGCGCCTTCGAGGAAAAGTGCTCCAGCGTGCTCGGCGTTGGTGTCGAGGAAGCCGCGGAAGGCATGATCGACATGCTGGAGTCCGATGCCAACAACGCGCTGCGCCGGGTCATTTCCGGGCAAGGCATCCATCCCTCCGAATTCACGCTGCTGTCCTATGGCGGCTCGGGACCTTTGCATCTGGCCGGCTGCTCCAGGGGCATCGGCTTCAAGGACATCATCACCTTCCAGTTCGCGGCCGCCTTCTCCGCCTTCGGTTGCACCACGGCCGATTTCATGCGGCGTCATTCCGTCTCCACCCAGCACGACATCCCGTCACGCGCCGACGGGGCTACGCTGGCCGCCTTCGGCGCCAAGGTCACCACGGTCTGGAACGACCTGACCAAGGCAGCGGTCGACGAGATGATCGCCGACGGCCATACCAGGGAGAAGATCAGGACCGTGCCGTTCCTGATGATGCGCTACACCGGCCAGCTCGAGGACGTCGAAGTCATGGCGCCGCTGGCCGAGGTCGGTTCGGCCGACGACATGCGCGGGGTTATCGACGAGTTCGAGGCGGTCTATGCCAAGGTCAACCATCGCGTGTCGCGCTATGGCGAAGCCGGCTTCACCATCACCGAACTCGGGCTGATCGCCACCGCAGACAAGGTCAAGCCGGTGCTGCTCAAGCGGCCGCTCGGCAAGTCTGATCCGGCAGTCGCCCACAAGGGCGTGCGCGAGGCCTATATCGGCGGGCGCTGGCACAAGGCCAATCTCTACGAGATGGATCTGCTTCAGCCCGGCCATGAAGTCATCGGCCCGGCCATCATCGAACATCCCGCCACCACGCTCGTCGTTCATCCGCAGGACCGTGTCCATGTCGATGAATGGACGCTGCTGCACTACACCCACGCTTGAGAGGGCGACCGCCATGTTGGACAAACCTGCCTCGGCCCTGCGCCTTCGCGAAAGACTGCTCGATTCCGAGCGGCTGATGGAGGAGACCGGCTGCTATGACGGCATCACGGAACTCACGCTGCGCAACCAGGATCCGCTGAAATTCGAGACGCTGCACACCAAGCTGCGCGCCTATTGCGTCTCGGCACGCGAAATGGCGCGCCGCATCTCGGCCTCGCCCGGCGTGCGCGAGGTCGGCGAAATGGTGGTCGCCATCTACACGCCCGAGGGCGACGCCATCGCTCTCTCCAACGGCATCATGGTGCACGTCCATACGATGAGCCGCTTCATCAAATGGATGATCAAAAACGGCTACGAGGACAACCCGCGCATCCGCGAAGGCGACATCTTCGCCAACAACGACGCCTTCATAGGCACCGTGCAGGTGCCCGACGTGATGGACGTGGTGCCGATCTTTCATGAAGGCACGCTTGTCGGCTGGGCCGGCGCCGTCTGCCACGAGCTGGAGGCCGGCGGCATTACCCCAGGCGGTGATGTGTGTCTCGCGCAGGAGCGCTTCACCGAGGGTCTGTTCGTCTGCGCCGAGAAGATCGGCGAGAACGACGAGATCCGCCGCGACTACGTCATCCGCTGCGAGCGCAATCTGCGCATGCCGATCTACTGGGTGCTGGACGAGAAGGCCAAGGTCGCCTCCTGCATCGATATGCGCGAAAGCGTCAAGCAGCTCATCTCCGAGATCGGCCTCGACTACTGGATGAAGGTGTCGAAGGAGTTCATCGAGGAAGGCCGCCGTGCCCAGCTCGCCCGCACCCGCCAGCTCACCGTCCCCGGAATCTATCGCGGCCACACTTTTTACGGCCACGTCACCGCAGGCAAACCCGGCTTCCAGCTGCTCGGCGATCCGGACTGGCTCTACAACATCCCGATCGAGATGGAGATCACCACCGACGGCAAGATCACCATGGACTTCGAGGGCACGCAGCCCTGGGGCTACCATTCGATGAACTGCACGCCGGCCGGCATGGATGGCGGCATGTTCGTCACCTTGACCCAGCACATGAATTTCGAAGGGCTGGTCAATGACGGCGCCTGGATGGCGACCGAACTGAAACTGCCGCACGGCACCTGGACCAATCCCGACAACGAGATGGTGGCGACCGCCACCTCGTGGGCGCTGCTGCTGCCAGCCTATGGCGTCTTCCAGCGGCTTTTGTCGCGCAGTTTTATCGCGCGTGGCTTCGTCGAGGAGGCCTTCGTCGGTCAGGTCAACAGCCCCATGATCGAAATGGGTGGCCAGAGCCAGTACGGCACGCCGTTCGGCATGGCCCATTTTGAATGCGCCGCCGCCGGCTCCGGCGCGCTCGCAATCAAGGATGGTCTCGACACCGCCTATGTCGGCTGGAACCCGGAATCCGACATGGGCAACATCGAGGTCTGGGAACAGTCGATGCCGATGGTCTATATCGGCCGCTCGATCGTGCCCAACTCCGGCGGTGCCGGCAAATATCGCGGCGGCTGTTCCTTCGTCTCGACCTGGCTGATCAACAAGACGTCGCATCTGCGGCTCCACACCTCCGAACATTCTTCGCGCGTGTTCGACAATGGCGGCATGTGCGGCGGTTATCCGGCGCCGACCTGCCAGAAGCATCGCGCCGTGCGCAACTCAGACATTCACGAACTCGCGGCAAAAGGCGAACCGCTGGCGCATGCGCCCGGCATCGATCCGCATGTCTCCGACTACGAGCGGAACATCGGTGGCGACCATGTCGTGGTCGAGGGCCCCTACATCACTGCGCCGCACAAATCCGGCGACATCTTCAGCCATTCCTACAATGGCGGCGGTGGTTACGGCGACGTACTGGAGCGCGATCCGATCAAGACCGCCTGGGATGTCGAGAACGGCTTTCTCACCCGGCAAGCGGCGGACCAGGTTTTCGGCATTGTGCTGAAGGACGATGAAGACGGCTATCCCATCGCCGATATCGACGCCACGGTCGAGCGCCGCGCCGCCATGCGCAAGGAGCGTCTGGCCAAGGCGGTCCCTGTGGTGGATTGGATCGCCAAGGAGCGTGGTCGTGTCGAAAAGGCCGATTTCGCCCCCGAGGTGAAGAAAATGTACGCCAGCGCGATCAAGCTGTCGCCGCGCTTCACCAGCGAATTCAGCGAGTTCTGGAACGTCGATGCCAGATCGATCTTCATGCCGGGAGCAAAGCCATGACCTCGTATAGCAAGGAAGTCCTGGGCGATCTGGCCGCAGGCAAGCTGCCCTGGCCACAGACAAGGCGGATCATGAGTGCCTACAAGGACGATGACCGTTTCTTCAAGATGGTTGCCGTCTATCAGGATCGTGTCGCCTGGAAAGATCCGATCCTGCTGCCGGTCTCGGACCATCTGTTCATCTGCCAGAGCGGCGATGAGCGCATTACCCGCTGCGAATGCGGCCACTCCTTCGGCGACTATCGCAAGAACTGGAAGCTGAAGGCTGCGATCAACGTCCGCAACACCGAGGGGGCTTTGCGCGAAATCTATCCCAACAGCGATCTCCCCGATCCCGAATGGATGGAGATCCGCGAATTCATCTGTCCGCAATGCGGCACGCTGCACGAAGTGGAAGCGGCGGCACCTGGCTATCCCATCGTCCACGATTTCGAGCCCGACCTCGAAGGCTTCTATCGCGAATGGCTAGGCAAACCGCTCCAGCAAACATGAAACGCTGGCGATGGAGGCTGCGCCGGTGTGATTGCCAAATACGGTCAGGCCTGATTGCCTGCCCGGAACGAAGTGGAGACCGTGCGCCATGAACAACCTTTTCGGCCGTAGCGCCATCGTTACCGGTGGGTTCTCGGGCATGGGCTTTGCCATTGCCACGGCTTTGGCTGAAGCCGGCGCGAACGTCGCCGTCGGCTCCTACATCGCGCCGGCCGGCGCCGACAGGTCCGATGCCGCCTATTATCCCGGCGCGGACGAGATCGGGCGCGTGCGTGCGGCTCTTGCCGCCCACGGAACGAGGGTTCACGCCGCTCATCTAGACGTGCGCGACAGCGACGTCGCCAATCGGTTCGCGGCTGACGCCGAGGTGGCCATCGGCCCCGCCGATATCCTGGTCAATGCCGCTGGGACGACCGCGGAGCAGCCGGTCTGCGGCCATTCCGACGCGCTATGGGACAAGATCGTCGATACCAACCTGACGGGCGCCTTCCGCGTCACGCGTGCGGTACTGCCGGGCATGATCGAACGCGGCTGGGGCCGCATCGTCAACATCGGCTCAACCGCCGCCTCGGTCGGCTGGAAGGACAACCCAGCCTACTGCGCGTCCAAGGCCGGCCTTCTCGGCCTCACACGCTGCGTGGCGCTGGAAGGGGCAGCGCATGGCGTCACCTGCGTCATGATCAGCCCGACCTGGGTCGAGACCGAACTGATGCGCCGCAATGTGGCGCAGGTCGTCGAGCGCCAAGGCAAGGGGCGCACCGCTGAGGAAGCGATGGCCGAGATCGCCAAAAGCAACCCGCAGCAGCGCATGCTGCAGCCGCAGGAGATCGCGGCTCTGGCGGTGTTCCTGTGCTCGGATCTCGCCAAGGGCATCACCATGGAGAACATCCAGATCACCGGCGGAGCGCTTTGGTAGCGGCTGATCTCTCCGCAGATGCCTCGCTGTAAGACAAGGTGACCGGATTTGCCATTGAGCGCCGGGCGCAATAGGTTATATTGCACTGCACAATGGAGACGCCGTTTATTGCACGCCCATATTTGCGAAGATTCCGGCCGGCTCATGGCTTGCCGGCCCTGGGTCGTGTCGGCGGAACCCTGAGATGAAGATTCCAAAGTCCCTGCTTATCGATCCCGAGAAGAATTCGGTCTATGGCGCCTTTGCCGTAGCCGTTTCGATCTGGGCGTTTTCTTATTCGGTCATCTTCGGCCAAATCTTGATCCTGGCCTATTATGCGGTCTGGCTTCCGCTCATCCTGGTCGATTACCGGCGGTTTCTGCGGCATCTGTCCAGCGCCTGGCTGCCGCTGCTGTTTGCGGCCTATATCTGCTTCTCGGTTTTCTGGTCGCAGGCTCCCGGCGTCACCGCAAGGACGTCGGTCCAGTATTTTTCCCATATTGCCTGCGCCTACGTAGCTGCGCGCACCGTCAGCGTGCGCACGCTGACCATAGGGGCGCTGGTCGGGATATTCGTCGTCCTTCTCTATTCGCTGAAGGTCGGGAACTATTCCGAGGATGTCCTCGACGGCACCGTGAACTTCGTCGGCGCCTTCGCCTCCAAGAATCAGATCGGCTTTGTCGGCTCGCTCGGCATCTATTTCTGCGTTGTCTTCCTTGCATTCTACAGACGCGGCCGGCTGAGCTTCATACTGGCGGTGCCCGTCGTGCTGCTGTCGGCCTATGTCCTGGTCGCCTCGCATTCCGCCACCTCGATGGCCTCGATACCCGCGGTTCTGGCGCTGGTGGCGCTTCTTGCGATGAGCAAACTTCTGTCACGCCGCTATCGCCGGGTCATCTTCCTGATCGGCGCGGGGCTGCTGGTCGTGACGGCCTTCGTCGCCTTGAATCTCGGGCTGATGGACTTCGTCCTCGGCCTCTTCGGCAAGGATTCGACGCTCACCGGGCGAACCTATCTGTGGGAGCAAGGCTGGAACACGGTCCAGAAATCGCCGATTCTCGGCGTCGGCTATGCCGCCTATTGGGTGCAGGGCTTCGCTGAAGCCGAGCGGCTGTGGAACGAATTCTACATCACCACCCGCACCGGCTTCCACTTCCACAACACCTATATCGAGGCCCTCGTCGAACTCGGCTTCGTCGGAGCGACGCTGGTGTCGCTGATCATGCTGCGCACGCTCTACGGCCACGTCTCGGCGGTGATCTTCAAGGCATGGCAGGCGGACTCGGTGATCCTTTTCGGCGTGATGGTCCTGCTGCTGATCCGCTCCTTCGTCGAGGTCGAGATACTGAATCCCTACATCATGGGTTCTTTCCTGATGTATTTCAGCTTCTTCAAGCTGGCGCGGCTGCCCGTTACCCGCAGGCGGCGGTCACCGGCTCTGGAGCCGGCTGACGCGGCCGGGGGCGAGACTGACTGGCCTCGGTATGCCGGCCATCCGGCGGGCGCCGGTCCCTCATAAACTATCATCTCGCGGGCTGAAGGGAGCGGCCTTCCTTTTTTGAGCAAGCATGTGCTCGGACGGGAAGCCTCGATCCCGAGACGGCTATTATGGTTTCCGCAGGGAGATGTTCAAACAACTGAGCCAGAGCCTCATCCCGATTTGTCGGGTGAGGCTCTGGCTCGAAACACTGGATCGTGTTGGAAGTCGGTCTACTGGCTGGCCAGCGGCGCCAGCTTGATCTTGATCACATCGCCAGGCAGCACCGGGGTTTCTTCCTTGGCGGCTATTTCGGTGGTCTTGCCGTCGACATTGCGCACCAGTGAATAGAGCAGGGTCGGCTGCTGATCATTTGTCATAGCGGCCGCCATCGCGGGATCGCTGGCCTGGGCTATCAGGCCTTTCTGCATGTTCACCTTCAACGCGGCCTCGTTCAGGTCGGCTTCGGTCTGCTGCCGGTCAGTGGCGAGACTTGAACTCAAGGTGTTCTGGGCATCGATAGCATCCTGCTTCGCCTTGCTGATCGCCTGCTTGGCGGTGAGGATGGCGGTTTCGTAGTCCAGGATCTTGCCCTGCAGGTCGGCCACGGACTGGCGCGAATCCAGCAGTCGGGCATTGGCGATCAGGCCTTTTTGCGCCAGCGGACCGATGCTGGCGAGTTGCTGCTGCGCCAAGTCGACCTGCTGCTGCTGATTGACGATCTTCTTCTGCAGCGACTCGATTTCAGATTCCAAAACCCCCTTCAGGTCGTCGAGCGCCTCGAGTTTCAGCTTCAGCGCCTTTTGGTCGGCCGTCAGAATCGTCATCTCGTCCGCCACGATGGCTGGCAGTCTCGGATCGCCCTCGACCTCCTTCGGCACGTCGAAACTCGCCTTGCCGGCCATATCCGCATCGATGCGGGCGCGCCTGACGATCAGTCGGATGCGCTGGTCGTCGGAGATGTCGAACATGCCCTTGGCGGTGACCAGGTCCTTGCCGAGCTGGGGGCCGTAATCGGCGTTGCGCCTGATGCCGCCGGCGACGCTGATTGCCTTCAACACCGTCAGGTCCGGGACATAAGGAAATTGGCCTGGGTTCTGGACTTCGCCCGAAATGTAGAAGGGCCGGAACTGCGCCATCTCGACCGAGGCTTCCGGTCGGTCCGACAAAGCGAGCTTTTTCTGCAGCGCCTCGCCGATCGCCGCCGCGATTTCGGACGTGGTCTTGCCGGATGCCGGCAACTCGCCGGCGAACGGCACCGACAGCGTACCGGATGGACCGACCGTGTACTCGCCATTCACCGCCGACCAATCACGAAATGTGCCTTCGACTGTCTGCCATTCGGCGACGCGGATGGTGAGCTTGTCTTGCGAGCCGAGGCGATAGTCGCCGGCGGCGGCGATGTGCGGGACGACGAGCGCCATGGCAAGGCATGTGGCCAGCAAACGCGCCCGCCGCAGCCGGCCGGAATCCGGGCCGCTGCGAAAGGCTTCGAACAAATCTGTTTTCAACTCAACGTTCCGATCCGTTATAGCCCCATCGCCCGATGAGCTTGCGTCGAATGGCCGATGCCAATGTCTGGCATTGGCCACCGGCCGGTCAGTAAGAACCACGCGACATCCAGACGGCCGGGACGGTCTTGATGATGATGCGAACGTCCTCGAACAGCGACCAGTTCTCGACATAGTGGCGATCGAAGGCGACGCGGCTGTCATAGGACACATCGTTGCGGCCGCTGACTTGCCACAGGCCAGTCAGGCCCGGGCGGGATTTCAGGTAATAGACGGCGGACGTGCCATAGATCTCCAGCTCGTCGCGCACGACCGGACGAGGGCCGACAAGGCTCATGTCGCCCTGCAGGATGTTGATGATCTGCGGCAGCTCGTCGAGGCTGAGTTTCCTCAGCACAGCTCCGACACGGGTAACGCGCGGATCGTTCTTCAGCTTGCGGGTGGCGATCCATTCCGCGTTGGCATCCGGGTTGGTGGCGAGATAGGTTGCCAATACCCTGTCGCCGTCCGGAACCATGGTGCGGAACTTCAGGCAAGGAAAAATCCGCCCGCCGCGTCCAATTCGCCTGTGACCGTAGAAAATCGAGCCGCCGTCGGAAAACTTGACCAGCAGCGCTATCATGACAAACAGCGGGCTGAGTGCGATCAGTCCAATCAGTGAACCGGCGATATCGAAGCTGCGTTTGAGCAAGCCGCCGATCGGTGGCGGAAAATCGATGTCAGCCTGCGAAAAGCTCGCCGTGGCCGACTTGGCAACGTCCCTCATGCCGTAAACTCCATGCGTTGAACGAATGGTTCAGCGCACGATACCAAAAAAATGTTGCAGCGCAACACACAATTTACCACCCCATTGAAATAGTCACGTCATGAATTGACTAAATAATAAGCTTGTCATGCACAAATTTCGGCGTATTTAGCACATTTGTGACAATAAATGGGCACGGCCGAAAAAATAGAGGCCTTTGTGGGGCGGTTTTTAGGCGGACCTACCTATTTGCCAAGGCAAGCTGCAAATTAGTGCTTTATCATGCCCTGATGCTTGGTGAAAACCGTATAAAATACTACTTAATATTGTCTATCTTACTGAAAAATGCCGAGGAGAGGAGATCGGCTTAGCTCCCGTTGCGTGCATTGCAGCATGGCAGAGTCGATCGCAAAAGCTCGATCAAAAATATCCGAAGTTGCCCTTGCCGCCTATTGCTCGCCTTAATAGAATTGCAAATTATACCTGTCACGGTGACGACAGGTGGAAAAGGCCGGAAGCAACCGGTCGAGAGTGGGCGACCTTAACAAGCCCACATGACAAGGGACGGCGCTCGGGTGGGGCAATCGTGATAATACCCGAGCCGGTTTATGGGCTGTTGGGTATGGCACTTCCAAAATTCATCCTCGGGATGATTTTCGCTCTGGCGATCGTCGTCGGCTGGTCCTGGCTGGGCGGAGCGTCGATAGGCACGATATTGGTGCGCGTCATCATCTGCGCCGTGATCATTCAGGCCGGCTATTTCGTGCTCATCTACACCATGATCGCCAGGAGCGCGCCGACGCCTGCCGACATAGCCCGTGACGCCGAGCGCAAACTGAACGCACCAGAGGTCGCCGAAAGCGAGAAGCTGGGCGGTGCCAGGCGCGGCCTGCATTGATGCAGATTGCTCAAACCTGCCCCCGGTTTGTAGGCATGCTTCGAAACAAGAGACTAGGCGCCGCGTGAATCCGTTTCGGCGCGACTTGGTCGCCGGCTCACGCGACATCGGCGGGTTCGCCCTCTGACTGTTCCCCCGACAGCATCCTCGACAACCGGCTGCCGGTTTTTTCCTTCAGCCGCTGATATTGGCCGACCTCGACGATATGGCCGTTTTCCATCGCCACCACCCAGTCGGCGAAGGCAATCATCGACGGCCGGTGCGCGATGGTCAGGATCGTCATCGTGCCGCGCAATCCGTCGATCGACCTGGCGATCAGCGACTGGTTCTGCCAGTCGAGCGCGCTGGTCGCCTCGTCCAGGATGAGCAGTGACGGCTTGCGCAGCAGCGCGCGCGCGAGCGCGATGCGCTGGCGTTCGCCGCCCGAGAGCCGCACGCCGCGATCGCCGACCACCGTCTCGAGCCTGAGGTCGAGCCGTTCGACAAACTCGCCGGCGTGCGCCTGATGCAGCGCGGCCCACAGGTCGCCATCGCTGGCCCGTGGCGCGGCAAGGCGCAGGTTCGCCGCGATCGTGTCGTGCAGGAGGAACACGTCCTGCGGCACATAGGCCACTTGGTCGCGCCAGCGACGGCGATTGCTGGCATCGATCTCGACGCCGTCGACAAGCATCATGCCGGTGGTGGGCTCCAGCAGGCCAAGCAGCATATCGGCGATCGTGCTCTTGCCCGATCCGGACGGGCCGATCAGGGCGGTGACCTTGCCGGCGGGCAGGCCGAAGGTGATGCCGCTCACCACCACCTTGTCGCCAGCATCTCCATAGGCGAAGGAGACACCGCGAATATTCAATCCCGTATTGAGGGAGAGTGTCCCGGCGTCGGCGAACTCGGTATGGCCTGGTTCGCGTTCGGCATCGAAACGTGCCTGCAGGCTGCGCATTGCCGTAAAGGCGGGCAGGTTGATCAGCACTTGCTGGGCTTGCGTCTGCATGTCCATGAAGCGCGGCGCGATGCGCATGAAGACCAGGAGCAGGACGACGATCTCGGCCAGCGACAGGTTGAAGCGAACCAAAGCCACATAGATGAACAGGCTCAGGCCCACCACGCTCGCCACTTGGAATACCGCGGTGCCGATGGTGCTGTTGCGCACATAGTCGATGTTGTCGGCCTTCATCCTTTCAAGCGTCGACCGCAACTGCGCGAAATAGCTGTCCTCGACATTCAGGCTCTTGGCCACCTTGATGCCGCCGAGAAATTCCGAGACCGTCCGGTACTGATCCTGGCGATTGGCGGTCAGCACACGGCCGAAGGCAGTGGCCCGTGTCCGGAAGGGCTGCAGCGCCACGAACATCAGCATGCCGATGACGACGGCAAACAGCGTCATGACCGGCGAGATGAACATGGAAACCAGGAGATAGCCAGCCAGAAGAACGGCGATCTGCACCAGCATCAGCAGTGAGAACCCCGCGCCCTGGACGCGGTCGATGTCGCCGGTCAGGGCATGATCGAGGTCGGAACTGCGCATGCGGGTAAAAACGCCCCAGCGCGCCTTGCCGATGCTTTCGAACAGGTTCATGCGAACGCGGTTGACGAAATCGAACAGCAATTTGGCCATGTAGACCGACTTGAAGCGATTGAACGCCGCCTGCGCTGCAACCAGCCCGACCAGCGCGCAAAGCACGGTCGTCAGCTGCAGCGTGCCGTCAGGCACCAGCCAGCGCACGAAATCATTGTTGGGCAGCCGAACAGCGAAATCCTGGTCGGCGCGTCCGACCAGATGCAGCAGCGGGATGAGCAGCAGGATGGAGATGCCCTCGGTCAGGCTGCCGAGGATGAGGAAGAAAAGCGCCGTCCATGTTCGCCGGCCGCCGATCCGGGCAATGGCCGCGCCGAATGCGGCAATTTCTCGAAACAGCGACAGGCGAAGGATTGGGGGCTTCGACATGGTTGCGCTCACGACCGCCGGCTGCCAGCCGACAGATCCTTTTCGATCAGCTCCACGGCTTCGCCGATCCTGTCCAGGCCCGTCGGGACTTCCAGCCGGTACACGCCGATATGGTTAGCAATCCATGAACATTGCTGAAGATGCGCCGCCGCGAAGTCGCCGGGGAGGGCCGCGCGGCCGAAGCGCGTCACATAGGAGAATTTGATGATGGCCGGCAGGGCGGCAATGGCGGGCAAGGGCGTGATGCCAGCCCTTTCGCCGCGCTCGAGGATATAGATCCTGGTCGCCGGCACCTTATCGCCCGAAAAGTCACCGTTCAGGCGATGCTGCATCTTGTCGATCGCCGGATGCACTTGCGGCCGCACTTCCGCTTCCCCGAGCGAGATCGCCGCCGCGGCGTCGGCCGCCAGCTTGATCTGCGGAAAGCCCGGAACGGTCATTGGCTCACTCGGATTGGCGAGGTCCAGCGCCACCACATCATCGGTAAGCAGTCGATGCCCGGCCCGGATCATCGCACTTGCGGTCGTCGACTTGCCGGCACCCTTGTCACCCATGAAGATGGCGCTCGTGCCGGCGGCGGCGATGGCGCTGGCATGCAGGACAAGCAGGCCGCGCCGGTGCAAGAGCAGCGCCATGACCGGGCCGAGCAGCGGAAACGCCAGCAGCGCGTCGTCGACGCCGGGCGCCGGTTCAATGTCGATACGGTTGGAATCGGTGATCAGGAACGCGCCCACGGCATGCCAGGCCAGATATTGCCGGTCCGCCTCGAAGCGAAAGTCGGTCGCGGCTTCGGGCGCCGGCTTTGGCAGGTCGATCGCGCCGACGGCGATCACGACATCCGCCGCCCCGGGCGGCGCCGGCTGCAGTTCGGGCAACATCACCTCCGACGCGATGGTCAGACCATAGGCGCGGTAGAAGCGGCGTTCTCGCATGGCCCGGCCATGCGGATGGGGATTATCACTGTATGCGGCCATCGGCTCGTTGCGCGGCATCACGTGGGGCTCCCGCCGTGCTGGAGTTGCCGCAGCCAGAGCGACAGCGAGGCCGAGCGCCAGACATACTGGACATCCAGGGGGGCTGCCTGATCGGGCTGGCGCAGCAGTCGCGCATAGGCAGCACTCACTTGCGGCAGATTGACATAAGGCGCGATGCGGCCTGCATCCGAGACCAGCAGCTGTTCCAGGAGGTCGCGATGATTGCGCAGCATGCCGTTGACGAGATTGGCGGTGAAGTCGATCTTGTCGCGTCGCCACTGCACCGCCTCCGGCAATACGCCTTGCATGGCGCGACGCAGCACATAGCGACCAAAGCCGTGGCTCAGCTTCTCCTCGCCCGGCAATGCCAGGCAGAACTCGACCAGCGGCTTGTCCCAGAATGGGTATCGCGGCTCGACGCCGAAATTGGCGGCGGCCTTGTCGAGAACCTCGAAAGCATGCGGGACATAGCCGTTCGACAGGATCCAGCGATGGCTCAAGGCGTCGCTGGCCTGAACGCCGGGCGGCATATAGCCGGCCCGGTGAAACCGGTCGACAAGCTCGGTGCGCTTGGCAAGGTCCGGATTGATCAGGTCGCGCCAGCTTCGTGCGCGCTGCACCTGCGCGGGCTTGCGGATCCTGTTCAGGGCACGGTTGGCCAGATGCCTCAGCTTGGCGATGCGCCAGGCCGGCCCGTAGAGGGTCAGGAACTGGAGATAAAGGCCAAGCGTGCTGTCGCCATAGGTATTGGAGGCGCTGCGGACCTCGCGCCACAGATCCATCCATCGGCCGCCATTCGCAAGCTCGTGCAGGTGACCATGGCCTTGGGAAACGACCTCGTCGCCGCCATGGCCGTCCAGCAGCACCTTGATGCCCTTGGCGCCGGCAGTCCGGTAGACACCGCGGGTGAGCGTCAGGCCCGGCGCCAGGAACGTTCCTTCCTGTTCTACCAGCACGCGTTCGAATTCGGCGAATGGGGCATAGTTGCCGACCGGGATCAGTGTCGCGTCGACCTTCTGCTGGTCGAGAACGGCATCGATGAAGGGCCGCTCGTCCATCGGCGAGCCCTTCTCGAAAACCAGCGAGAAGGTCGGCAGCTTCGGCTTGCGCGCAGCGGCATTCTGCAGGCCGGCGACACAGGCGATAGATGAGGAATCGAGGCCGCCGCTCAGCATTGCGCCGACTGCCGAGGTCCCTCGCATGCGGTTGCGCACCGATTGCGAGAACAGATGGGCGAATTCCTCCGATGCATCCGACCGCAAGGGCCGCGCCGACGGCTCGATCTGCCAGTATCGACGCAACATCACCTGTTGCGCGGTGACGGTCAGGCTGTGGCGGGCCGGCAGGCTGAATATATCGCTGTAGGGGGTCGACTGCGGGTCGTCGGGAAGCCCGGCCAGGAAGCCGGAGATCTGGCGCTCGCTGACACGTGCGCGGATACCTTCGACGCCCAGGATCGGCCCGATCTCGGACGCGAAGGCAAAACGCCGGTCCGCCGCGTGGTAGTAGAACGGCTTAACGCCAAAATGATCGCGCGCGCAAAACAGCGATTGCCGCTCGTCATCCCAGATGGCGAACGCGAAATCGCCTTGCAGATGCTCCGGACAGGCTTCGCCCCAACGCAGATAGGCCCGCATCAGCACCATCGCGTCGGCCACCGACTGGTCGCGGATACCGAGCCTGGCCAGCAACTCGTCACGGTTGTCCAGCCGGCAATCGGCGGTGATGGCGAGCCGGCCGCCAGCCATCGTAAAAGGGCCTGGGCCGACCTCATCCGATGTGTTGAGCCAGGCGTGGCCAAGGGCGATGCTGGTGTCCAGCCACCAAGAACTGCCGTCGGGACCGCGATGGCGCATGCGCGCCAGCATTTGCTGAATGTCTGCCGCCGCGACCGCCGGTGCGTGTGCTCCGCGCAGCAGGATTCCGGCGACGCCGCTCATCGGCTGCTGTGGTCGACGAGATGGGCGAAGCCGTCGATCGATCCGCCAAGCACGATATGGTTGTCGCTGACCAGCCAGGCATGTGCTTTCAACTGCTCGCCCGTACCACGTTCGATGCCGATGCGTATCGTCGATTCATTGCCTTGGCGGGCGAGAATATACTGGCCGGAGAGCGCCTGGGTCAGGCACGTAGCGTAAGGGACGAAACGGGCCGCGGCGGCAACGCCCCAGGCGACACGCCGCAGTTCGCCCATTGAAGCGCACTGCCGCGCGTCTAGGCGCGTCACCAGGCTGCGTACACGATTGTAGGACAGCAGCGTCAGCCCCAGCCGAACTGTCGCTACCACCAGCAGGCAATGGCCAAGGAAGATCATTTCCGAGCCGCTCAGGGAGAAAATCCTGACCAGCCCGTGCCGGCTTCCGCCGCGCTTCGACTGCTTGAAGCCTGTTTCCCTCGCGGGTTCCTGCCGTAAGGCCGTGGCCCGCGAAACC
>NZ_RZOM01000270.1:0-6296 GCF_003999175.1 Mesorhizobium sp. M7A.F.Ca.ET.027.03.2.1
GTGTCAGCAGCACGTTGGCCGCCACCTGCGGCGCCAGCTTCGACAACACCATGGCCGCCGTCTGCGGATGCTCACCGGCCAGGAAGGCACCAAGCCGCGCCGGTTCGAGCTTTTCGAGTTCGGGCCAGATCGGCGGCGGGCCTTCCGGTGCGACCTCGAATTTCTTGTCGCCCATGATCGCGCTCATCTCTTCGGGCGAGAGCGATTCGTTGAGGATGGTGTCCATCCTGTCGGCGGAATCAAGCAATCCCGCCCCTTCCGTGAACTCGGCCTCGAACTCGGCGACGATGCGCTCAAGATCGCTTTGCGGAATCGTCCGCAGCAGGCGGGCGCCCTCGATCAGGGCCTTCAGTTCTTCCTGCTTGAAGAATTTCAGCAGGCGGCTGGCCGACGGCTTGCCCATCGCCACAAGTATGGCGGCCGCCTTCTGCGCGCGGGTCAAGGTCACCGGCGTCGTCATGCCACTCGCCTCCGCTGCCACCGGCAAGCCCCGCAAACCATGTCTAGGCGCCCTTCGTGCCGGCGATGATTTCGGTCAGCCTGATGCCGAACCGCGACGGATCGCTTTCCAGCACGGTGATCTCGCCGCGCGCGATCTTGCGGCCGTTGACCACGACGTCGACAGGTTCGCCGATGCGGCGATTGAGCGCCACGGTCGAGCCTTTTTGCAGCGCCATCAGATCGGAGACCGGCATCTCGGTGCTGCCGAGGATGATCTGGACATCGACGGGGATGTTCATGATCACGCTCGAATTGGCTGATGAGGCCGCCCTGAAGGCCGCATCGGGGCGTTGCTCCTCTTCATGCAGGACACCGCGCAACTCTTCGATGGCGCGATCGAGTTGCTCGTCCGGCTGGTCGAGGTCGGCTTCCGCCTTGTTTTTGGCCATGATCGTCTCCAAATGCTCAGGCGCGTCCGGCGGCAGCCGGCATCAGCCCGTCGATAAAGTCCTGCCCGGCGTCGTAAGGATGCCTGATCCGGACGGTGTAATTCTGTCCCAGTTTGCCGAACTCGCATACGAACAGCGTCTTGCCCCGTGCGCTGAGACGCGCCTGGGACTGGGCCGTTTCCTCGAATTCGATGACGTCGCCGATTTCGAAACCGGCGAGGTCGCCGAGCGTCAGCCGCGCCAGCGGCATAGTGGCCTCGAGCGCCACGGTGGAGCGCATCACCTCTTCCGAAAAGCGGGCGCGCCAGCTGGGGCCGTGATCGTCGTCGCTGACAGGCACGGCTCCGTCGCGGCTGGCCAGCACGACGCGCTGCGGCATCGTCACCGTGACGGTGCCACTGTCGGCCGGCGTCGAGATGCCAAGCACGATACGGATTGCCGCGCCATCGCGCAGCACATACCGCTTCGCCTCGGTGCCGGACATTGCTCGCGGCGCGGGCAGGCGCAGGTCGAGCGAGCGCTTTCCCGATCCGTTGAGGGCCTGCGCGACCTGCTGGAACACCATGGTCGAAACATCGATTTCGATCTGCGACAGATCGCGTTCGATCGGCGATGCCGGCAGATCCGGGTCGCCGCCGAACAGCGTGCAGACCATGATCGCGATCGCCGGAGCATCGATCACCAGGGTCATCGCATCAGAGGACGCCGACGAGCCGATCACGGTCATGGCAAACGTGTCGCCGGCACGCGAACGCGCCTCGGGAACGCGGCTGACCTCGATCGCTTTGAGGTCGACGACGACCGGAACGCCAAGCTCGCTGGTCAGGCTTTTCTGCAACAGCGGTACGGCGCGTTCGGCCATGGCGCGGCCTGCGTCGATGACCTGCGCGGCCTCGCCGCTGTCGCCGACCAGACGCTCGATGATCAGCGAACGCGCTTCCGCTGGGCTGCCCGGACTGGTCATGACAGTGCTGGGACCGATCTATCGCGCATCGTTCAGGCGGCCTTCTTTTCGACGGTGCCGGTATTCATCGTGCTCTGCTCGACGGCATCGATCGTCGGCCGTTCATAGGACGAGATGGTCTTACGGCCGAACTCGATCGCCACCTGCGGCAGCGCGCCGTTCATGTAGGCCAGCAGCGTCTGCTTGACGATGATATAGAGGCGGTTCTTCTTCTCACGCACCGTCTTGATCTTGGTGGCGACCGGCCCGACCACCGAATAGGACAGGAAGATGCCGAGGAACGTTCCGACAAGTGCGGCACCGATCAGACCGCCGAGGATTTCCGGCGACTGGTCGAGCGCGCCCATCGCCTTGACCACGCCGAGCACGGCGGCGACGATGCCGAGCGCCGGCAGGCCATCGCCCACCGCCACCATCGCGTGATAGGCCTTCATCTTGTCGGACCTGATGGTCTGGATCTCTTCGTCCATCAGCGCCTCGATCTCGTGCGAGCGGGCATTGCCGATGATGATGATGCGGCAGTAGTCGCAGATGAAATGCGTCAGGTCATGATTGTGCAGCACGGTTGGGAACGCCTGGAAAATCGCCGACTCTTCCGGATTGTCGATATGCGCCTCGACCTCGCTGCGGGATTTCGAGCGCAGCTCGCGCATCAGCGAGTGCAGCACGCCGAGCGTCTCGAGATAGTCCTGTTCCTTCGGCACCGCCTGCTTGAAGGCTTCGAGAATGGCCTTGCCGGTGTCCTTGACCGTCTTCATCGGATTGGCAACGAGGAAGGTGCCAAAAGCCGCGCCACAGATGATCACGGCCTCCCATGGCTGGATCAGCACGTGAAGATGGCCGCCCATGGCCATGAAGCCGCCGAGGACGCAGCCGAGCGTTACCACCAGTCCAATCAGAATGCCCACGACAGGTCCTTCCGCATTTCACATCAGGAGCTAGGGATAGTCCCCGTGCCTTGTGTGAGGCTTGAATCGAGGGCGTGGAAGCGATTCAGTTTCGCGCAAGGAAGTAGGGGTATTGTGCCGGCATAGCTTCGGCCGGAGGCACGTCTTTGCTCAATACCTTTACCAGCTACCAGCTCATCACCAAGGACATTTCAAAATCGATCGACAGGATCGAGCAGCAGCCCGTGGTTGATCGCGACACCAAATATTATCTCGCGAATATCACCAAGGTGAAATCGATCGACGATTTCGTCAAAAACGACCGTTTGTTCAAGTATGCCATGAAGGCCTACGGGCTGGAGGACATGGACTACGCCAAGGCCTTCATGGTCAAGGCACTCAAGGAAGGCGTCTCCGATCCCGACAGCTTCGCCAACAAGCTGACCGACAAGCGTTACGCCGAATTCGTCAGCGCCTTCAACTTCGCCGCCAACGGCGCCGATGCGACCATCTACAACAAGACACAGCAGTTGGTGACCAAGAACTATGCCATCCAGGCCCAGATCGCCGGCCTCGATCCCAATTCGGCCTATGTGAAGGGCGAGACGACATACTATCTCGCCAACATCACCAAGGTGAAGTCGATCGACGATCTGATGTCGAACAACCGGCTCTACACATACGCGCTGGCGTCATTCGGTCTCGACTCGGCGACGGAGGACAAGGATCTCATCAAGCGGGTTCTGCAGGGCGGCGTCCGCGATCCCGACAGCGTCGCCAACAAGATGACGGACAAGACCTATGCCGCGCTTGCCTCCGCCTTCAACTTCGAAGCCTATGGCGAAAACACCACCACCATCAATCCGGCGCAGCAGCCGACCGTCGACAAATACATGCGCCAGACCCTCGAAGAGGATGCCGGTCAGGCCAACCAGGGCGTGCGGCTGGCGCTTTACTTCGATCGCAAGGCCCCAACCATCACCAGCTGGTATGACGTGCTGGCCGACACCGCGCTTGCCAGTGTCGTGCGCACCGTGCTCGGCCTGCCCGATTCCTTCGCCACCGCCGATGTCGACAAGCAGGCGCAGCTGTTCGAGCAAAAACTCGACATCTCGGATTTCTCCGACCCCGAAAAACTGGGCAAATTCCTGACCCGCTTCACCAGCATGTACGAGATCAACCACCCGACTTCATCGGCCGTCACCTCGGTCAGCGTGCTGTTTGCCCAGCCACTCACAGTCGGCATCTCCACCGACCTGATGATGGCCATGCAGAAACTGAGGTTCTGAGACAATCATGCGGGACAGCCTGTACGTCGCCCTTTCGTCGCAGATCGCGCTCGAGCGGCGCCTCGACACCATCGCCGACAACGTCGCCAATGCCTCGACGATCGGCTTTCGCGCCACCGGCGTGAAGTTCGAGGACGTCGTCTCCGGCACCGGGCAGAAATCGGTATCCTTCGCCTCCCCGGGCAAGACCTACCTTTCCGGCGCCCATGGTGCCTTGAGCGAGACCGGAAATCCCTTCGATTTCGCCGTCCAGGGCGATGCCTGGTTTGCCATAGAGACGCCGGTCGGCACCGTCATGACCCGCGACGGCCGCTTTTCGATGAACGAGAACGGCGAGCTGATGTCGATCGAGGGCCACCCGGTGCTCGATGCCGGCGGCTCGCCGATCCAGCTTGATCCCCGCAACGGCCCACCCAAGGCCGGGGCCGATGGTTCGTTGCGCCAGAACGATCAGCTTGTCGGCTCGATCGGTCTCTACAATTTCGACCCAGGCCCGAACTTCGTCCGCTACGGCAATTCCGGCATCGTTCCGGCACGCACCCCGGAGCCTGTCACCGATCGCTCGGATATCGGCGTCGCCCAGGGTTTTCTCGAAGAGTCCAATGTCAATCCGGTGCTGGAGATCACCAGGCTGATCATGGTCCAGCGCGCCTTCGAGAACACCGCCGCCCTGATGCGGCAGACCGACTCCTCCACCGACGAGGCGATCAAGACGCTCGGCTCGAAATAATCCATGTCGCTCGACCAGCCATCCCTGCGCGCACTCGAAAGACAACTCCAGCCGGCGCCGGAAGACCGGCTTGCCGCGCTGGAACGGGTCTGGCGGCGTTTCGCCGACGCCGAGGCGCTGCTCAAGCGCGGCGGCCGCGTCATCGAAGTCACGCCCACGCACTACAAGGTGCACGGCCTTTCCGGCTTCGCCAGACTGGGCGACATCGTCGAGCAGCGCGGCCATGCCGGTGCGCGCCGCGGCGAGATCGTCAAGATCGGCCGCGACGAGGCCGTCGTGGCGCCCTTCGAACGCAGCGCCGATGCCGGCATCGGTGATGCCGTTTTCCGCCGCGGTCCGCTCGTGGTGGCGCCGCATGCCTCGTGGCGCGGCCGCACCATCGACGCACTCACCAGGACGATCGATGGCGGCCCGCCGCTCGCCCGGGGAGACGACACATCGAGCGGCGCCCAGACGACGCCGGGAGCCATGGCGCGGCAACGCGTCGGCACTGCCTTCATGACCGGCGTCAAGGTCATCGACATCTTCACGCCGCTCTGCTTCGGCCAGCGCCTCGGCATCTTTGCCGGCTCCGGCGTCGGCAAGTCGACGCTGCTCGCCATGCTCGCCGGCGCCGACGCATTCGATACCGTCGTGGTGGCGCTCATCGGCGAACGCGGCCGAGAAGTCCGTGAATTCCTCGAGGATACTATCGGCGACAGCATGGCCAAGACCGTCGCCGTCGTCGCCACCAGCGACGAAAGCGCCATGATGCGCCGGCGTGCGCCGGACACCGCCATGCGCGTCGCCGAGCATTTTCGCGACCAGGGGCATCGCGTTTTGCTGGTGCTGGATTCGATCACCCGCTTCGCCCACGCCCTGCGTGAGGTGGCGACGGGGACCGGCGAGCCGCCGGTCGCGCGCGGTTATCCGGCCTCGGTGTTCACCGAACTGCCCAAGCTGCTCGAACGCGCCGGGCCGGGTACGGAAGGCAAGGGATCGATCACCGCCATCATTTCCGTGCTGGTCGACGGTGACGACCACAACGACCCGGTCGCCGATTCCGTGCGCGGCATCCTCGACGGCCATGTCGTGCTCGACCGCGCGATCGCCGAACAGGGTCGCTATCCCCCCGTCAACCCGCTGTCGTCCATATCGCGGTTGGCCGGAAAGGCTTGGAGCGTCGAACAGCGCGCGCTGGTGACAAGGCTGAAGTCGATGATCTCGCGCTTCGAGGACACGCGCGATATCCGGTTGCTCGGGGCCTATCAGGGCGGAGTCGATGCCGAACTGGACATCGCCGTGCGCCAGGTGCCGCTGATCTATGAGGCGCTGACGCAAGCGCCGAAGGATCGCCCGTCGACCGACCCGTTCTCCGATCTCGCCCGCCACCTCAAGAGCAAGCTGAACGCCGATGCCGGAGACTGAACGCGAATATACCGAGCGCATTCTGCGCGACATGATCGCCGAGGCCAACGCCGTGGAGCAAGCCGAGGCTGACGAAACGAGAACCGCCAAGGCAAAGGCTGCCCGTGCCATCGCAGCCAAAGCCGAGGC
>NZ_RZOM01000271.1:0-6291 GCF_003999175.1 Mesorhizobium sp. M7A.F.Ca.ET.027.03.2.1
GATAGGGCTTTCCTTGACCATCACGCTCATGCCGCATCGATCCTTGTGGTTGGAATACCATGGCTGGAACAACGGCTGCACCATACCATAAGTTGCCGCGATTCGGCCTCGCGTGGCGCCTATGTCGAAACTTAAATCACAGACTTAGGCTGACAAGCGCAACAACAGTGACTATTTCGTGACCATGACGGGACCCTTGGGACATCGTGAAGAAAGCCTGACGGATGCCACCGAGGCGCGTGGCCTCGAGGCGCTCATCTCGCGCGCCGCCCGTGCCGGCAAGGGCGCGGCACCCGTCGAACGCTGGAATCCCGACTTCTGCGGCGATCTGGACATGGAGATCAAGTCCGACGGCACCTGGTTCTATCTGGGCACGCCGATCGGGCGCATGCCGCTGGTGCAGCTTTTCTCCTCGGTGCTGCGCAAGGACGCCGATGGCAGGACCTATCTGGTGACACCGGTGGAAAAGGTCGGCATCCGCGTTGCCGATGCGCCGTTCATCGCGGTCGAAATGGACGTTTCGGGTAGCGGCGAAGCGCAGACCATCACCTTCCGCACCAATGTCGGCGATGTCGTCGAGGCCGGGCCGGAACGGCCGTTGCGGTTTGTCGACGAGAACGAGACCGGCGGATTGAAGCCCTATGTGCTGGTGCGTGGCCGCCTGGAAGCGCTGGTGGCGCGGCCGGTGATGTATGAACTGGTCGGGCATGGCGAGGAGGTCGAGATCGGCGGCAAGACGATGTTCGCGGTGCGCTCCAAGGGCGCCGTGTTCCCGATCATGCCGGCGGACCAGTTGAAGCGGCTGAGTGCGTGATGGACCAGGTGACGCCGGCGCCGTTTTCATCCGCGGATTTTCGCGCGCGTTTTGCCGTGCAGCCCGATGCGCATGCCGGCGACGATTATGGCGATCATCGCTTCAACCCCGGCCATCCGCGCCTCAACCAGGGCAAGGCGCTGCGCAATGCCGCGGTGCTGATCCCGGTGGTCGATCATGAGGGCGATGCGACGGTTCTCCTGACCAAGCGGGCTGAAAAGCTGCGCAGCCATTCGGGGCAGGTGGCATTTCCCGGCGGTACCATCGATCCGACCGATCCGAGCCCTGAGGCGGCGGCGCTGCGCGAGACTTCCGAGGAGATCGGGCTTGGCCGAGACCGCATCGAGATCATTGGCCGCATGCCCGACTATGTGGCCGGCAGCGGCTACCGCATCGCGCCGGTGCTGGGCATCGTGCTGCCCGGTTTCCAACTGACGCTCAACGCCGACGAGGTCGACGCCGCTTTCGAAGTGCCGCTGCGCTTCCTGATGGATCCGGCCAACCACAAGCGCGACAGCCGCATGTGGAACGATCTCGAATGGTTCTCCTACGACATGCCTTACGGCGACCGGCGCATCTGGGGCGTCACCGCCGGCATCATCCGTACCCTCTATGAAAGGCTCTATGCGTGAGTGTCTCGATCGCGGACAGGGCCGACTGGCTCGGCGACAAGCATCTGCAGCGCCTGCTGTTCGCACTGGCCGAAGGCGGTGAAGAGGCGCGAGTCGCCGGCGGCGCGGTGCGCAACACGCTGATGGGCCAGCCCGTCGCCGACATCGACATCGCCACCACCTGCCTGCCGGAGGAAACCCTCCGCCGCGCCGAAGCGGAAGGGTTCAAGGCGGTGCCAACCGGCATCGAACATGGGACAATCACCGTGGTTGCCGGCGGAAAACCTTATGAAATCACCACCTTGCGCGCCGATATCGAGACCGACGGGCGACGCGCGAAAGTGTCGTTCGGGCGCGACTGGAAGCTTGACGCCGAGCGGCGCGACTTCACCATCAATGCGCTCTATGCCGAGGCTGACGGCAGGGTTGTCGACCTGGTCGGCGGCATTGCCGACATCGAGGCACGCCGGCTGCGCTTCATCGGCGACCCGGAAGCGCGTATCCGCGAGGATTATCTGCGCATCCTGCGCTTCTTCCGCTTCTTCGCCTGGTACGGCGATGGACGGCCGGACGCCGAAGGGCTGAAAGCCTGCGCCCGGCTTAAGGAAGGGCTGTCCCAGCTTTCGGCCGAGCGCATCTGGTCGGAACTGAAGAAGCTCTTGTCGGCGCCCGATCCGTCACGGGCGCTGCTCTGGATGCGGCAGGCAGGCGTCTTGACCGCAGCGCTGCCGGAAAGCGAGAAATGGGGCATCGATGCCATCCATGGGTTGGCCAAGGCCGGGAAGGATCTGGGCTGGGCACCCGACCCGCTGCTCAGACTGGAAGCGATCGTGCCGCCCGATGCCGCTCGCATGAAGACGCTCGCCGAGCGGCTCAAATTCTCGACCGCCGAAGCGGATCGCCTGCGCCACTGGGCGCTTGCCACCGCCGTCGAACCGAAGACGACCGAGGGCGAACTGGCGAAAAGGCTCTATCGCGGCGACCGGCAGGGGTTTGTCGACCGGCTGCGGCTGTCGCTTGCGGCAGCCAGGGTGCGCGCCGTCGAGGACAATGAGGCACTCCTCGAAGCCGGTGGCTTTTCGCGCCTGCTTGCCTTCGCCGTCAAATGGGAAAAGCCGTTGTTTCCGCTGAAAGGTGCCGATCTCACGGCGCTCGGCGCAACTCCAGGACCGAAACTCGGCGAAATCCTCAGGAATCTCGAGGCGGAATGGGTCGAAGCCGGGTTTGCCCCTGATCGCGACGCGCTCCTCAAGCGCGCCGCCGAAGCCTTGAAGGCCGGGTAGATCAGGCTGCGTCGCGGGTCTTTTCGATGCGCGAGCGGATCGCCTCGATCATCGTCTCGCGGATCACCGTTTCGCCATGCGTCTCGCGCATGTGCTCGACGGCACGGCGCATCACCTCGGCCTCCTCGTCGGCACGCGTGTGCCAGTCACAGCCGGGCACGAGCGACCCGCAGTGAAACTCCTTCATGGGATTTTCTCCTTTTCCTCCGTGAAGCCTGGTCGAGGCTCCGGTACTTTTTTGGCTCATGGTCCGGTTCCAGGGTTGAATCCACGGACCGCGAGCGGGTGAGAAGCATAACACAGATGGGGCGGCATTGGTTACGGTCAACGGCAAAAAGGCGGAGCAGCGCTGCTCCGCCCTCTTAACACTACCCCTAAACAGGACCGGACATCGTCTCATCCTGCTCTGGCGGGCAAGCCATCATTTTGCGGCCTTGACGGCCTCGGCGACCTTGTTCTTGCCCTTCATATCCCATGAGACGCGGACCTTTTCACCGACCGTCAGGCCAGGATCCTTGAAGGTCTTGGGAAGCGTAAAAGACGATCCATCATCGAGGACCAGGCTCATGGCCGTCGTGTCAAAGGTCTTGATCGTCCCGGTGGTGTGCTTGACGGCGGCGAATGCCACTGAACCGGAAGCGAGAAGGGCAGCGGCGGCAGCCGAAACAATGATCTTGCGCATTGCGAAGTACTCCTGGAAAGGCGGGTATCTTTTGACGAAGATGTCCCGCGTCGTCTGGGCCGTCCGGTCGCGTCGGGTCGCGACTCGCTTTGTCTGACGCAATTCCGGTCGGAAAGCCGTTTCGCACTTTCCTGGAATTGCGCGCAGGCGAACCGCCGGCGCTTCCCGACCCGGCCCCACAAATAGGCCAGTCTTTTCAACGGCCTATTAGACGAAAAAGAAATTTTGCGCCGCACCGTGTGCCACATTCCATGCCCATTTCGAGCGAATGGGACATCAATGCGACTCACGCCGCGCTCACCATTTTGTTACGGCCAGCGAACCTCGGGCGGCAGGCTGGAGAGAATGGACGCGACATTGCCGCCGGTCTTCAGTCCGAAGATGGTGCCGCGATCGTGAAGCAGATTGAATTCGACATAGCGGCCGCGGCGGATGAGCTGTTCGTCACGGTCGCCATCGGTCCAGTTCTCGTTGAAGTTGGCGCGCACGAGGTGACCGTAGACGACGAGAAAGGAGCGGCCGACATCCTGGACAAAGTTGAAATCGGCATTCCAGCCGCCTTTGTCCTCGCCCGAATGCAGCCAGTCGAAGAAGATGCCGCCGGTGCCGCGCGGCTCGTTGCGGTGCGACAGATAGAAGTACTCGTCGCACCAGGCCTTGAATTTCGGGTAATCGGCGACCGCGGCATTCTTCTCGCAAGCGAATTGCATGGCGCGGTGGAAGGCGAGGGTATCAGGGTCGTCCTGGGTGCGGCGGCGATCGAGCACCGGTGTCAGATCGGCGCCGCCGCCGAACCATTGGCGCGATGTTACCACCATGCGCGTGTTCATGTGCACGGCCGGAACGTTGGGATTCCACGGGTGCGCGATCAGCGAAATGCCGGATGCCCAGAAGCGCGGGTCTTCCTCGGCGCCGGGCATCTGCTTCCTGAATTCGGGCGAGAACTCGCCATGGACGGTCGAAGTGTGGACGCCGACCTTTTCGAAGACGCGGCCGTGCATCATCGACATGGTACCGCCGCCGCCACGGCCCTCGTCGCGTTCCCACGGCGTCTTTTCGAAACGGCCCGGCGACCACGAGGCCAGCGGCCCGCCAAGGTCCTGCTCGATCTGCTCGAAAGTGGCGCAGATGCGTTCGCGCAGCGCCTCGAACCACAGCCGTGCCTTCATCTTCTTCTGTTCGATGTCGGCGGGCAGGCCTGCCGGTATTTCTGGTCGTTCCAAGTGCCGTCTCCGGTTGGGGCGGCGAGTCCCACAAATGACTCGTCTTTTGCCGGCGCGATCCCTAATCTCTTAAGGGCAAGGGTCAAGTCACTTTGGTTTTGCGCATGATCCTTTCCGAAACTCGATTCCGATTTCGGGTCATGCGCCAGGTGCAAGGAGCTGTTTCGTGCGCACCCCGGCAAGACCGCCGCTGGATGGCCTGAAGAAAAGGCTCGATCAAAGCCGGGCCGAGCGCGTGCGTATGCCGCGTGACGGTTTCCTGCGCGAGACCTTCGTGCTGCCGCGCTCCGATGCGCGGCTCAAGGCCAAGGAATGGTTCGAGCGCTTTCCCAAGCAGGCCTACTGGACCGAAATCGAAAGCTGGTTCGAGCGGCCGGGCGACCTGATTGAGTTCACCATCAGGCGGTTGCCAGCGGCGGACTAGGATGTCCTCGAGAGAGGCGGAGCAACCAGCCGCCTAGCGCCTGTGCCTTCCCTCGCCAGCCGGTCGCCCTTGTTGCGCAGCGGGCATTTGTCGATCGACATGCAGCCGCAGCCGATGCAGTCGGTCAGCCCGTCGCGCAGTTTCTTCAACTGGGCGATCTTGTGATCGAGCCCGTCGCGCCAGGCGGTCGACAAAACGTTCCAGTCATCGCGCGTTGGCGTGCGGCCTTCTGGCAGCGATGCCAGGGCTTCACCGATCTCGGCCAGCGAGATGCCGACCTCCTGCGCGACCTTGATGATCGCCACGCGCCGCAGCACGTCGCGGCCGTAGCGGCGCTGGTTTCCCGCCGTACGGTGGCTGCGGATCAGGCCGCGGGCCTCATAGAAATGCAATGCCGACACCGCCACACCGCTGCGCATGGCCACTTGGCCGACTGTTAATTCCGTGACAGCAGCCATTTCGCACTTTCCGCTTGACCTTAAGTTAAGTTGAGCTTGTAGCGAAGAAATATCGTTTGGGCAAATGCGGGAGAAGGCGATGTGCGCCTGGGTGAGAATAAGTGGAGAAACCCCTGTCGTCGTCGACGATAGGGGTGATGTTGTCGATGGGTTGTGGATTCTATCCGAGTTGCCGGACGGCTTCGCCCGTCACCATGGCGACGGAAAGCGCGACGTTGATGCTGCGCGCCGTACCCTGCATCGGGATGGTCAGCCGCGCATCCGCCGCCTGATGGACAGGATCCGGCACGCCTGCGGATTCCCGGCCGAACAGGAGTATGTCGCCTTCGGCGAAGATGAAGCTGGTGTAGGCCGTCGTGGCTTTGGTCGACAGCAGCACCAGCCGGCGCGGACCAGCCTTGCGCCATTCCTCGAAGGCATGCCAGTCGACATGCCGGGTCAGGGCAGCCATTTCGAGGTAGTCCATGCCGGCTCGCTTGAGCGCTTTGTCGGAGAGCGGAAATCCGGTCGGTTCGATGATGTCGACGCCAAGTCCGAGGCACGCGGCGAAGCGCAGGATTGTGCCGGTGTTGCCGGCAATGTCAGGCTGGTAGAGCGCGATGCGGAGACGACAGTTCATTTCCGCGTCCTTCTAATAAGTGGCGGATCGGCCACAGCGGCTTGGCGGTTTTGGAAATTGCTGGACCTGCGGGTGGCCATTTTCTGCGAAGTCGGTTATACGGCCAGCATTGTCAACCCGAACCGATGGAGGGGTAATTCATGATGACCATGCACATCCAGCGCCCCTCTCGTGGGC
>NZ_RZOM01000272.1:0-6289 GCF_003999175.1 Mesorhizobium sp. M7A.F.Ca.ET.027.03.2.1
TCCCCTATGTCGCGCGCACCCGCCATGGCCGACCTGTGCGGGGCGGGTGCGCGCGACATAGGGGAAGTAGCGCTTCAGGCTGTTGAGCGGCCTCTCGAAAACCACCCAGGAAATCCAGGCCGCGACAATCGTGGCGGCGCCCGCAACCAGGAATCGCCCTGGCCCTTGCGCCGAGACGTTGAGCGGAATCCAGGGCTGCGCCTTGACGGCGAGCGACAGCAATATCGGATGATAGAGATAGACGCCGTAGCTGATGCGGCCGAGGCCAAGCAGCGGCGGCAGTTCGGCAAGCCTGCCCAGGATGCCGCCAAGGCCGCGCGAACAGGCTGCTACGATGACCATCAGCGGCACCAGGGGCAGGACTTCCCGCAGCAGCCAGCGGGCCCATTCCAGTGTCGGATCGGCGGGCTCCGGGACTAACCACTCGATGACAAGGAATGCGGCCGCGAAGGCAGGCCAGCCCAGCCGCATCCAGTGCGGCAGGCCGGCGCCCCTAAAATGCCAGCAGGCAAGCAGCGCGCCCGTCGCCAGCGCATCCATGGATGCCGGCGGCAGCAGGTCGCGCGCCAGCGCCGGCGTGGCGGTGATCGGCCAATAGAATCGATAGGCCAGCGACAGCGCGATGACAGCGATGCAGATGGCCTCGAAGCGGCGGCGTGGGGCCAGCAGGACGACCAGCGGCCAGGCAAGATAGAACTGCTCCTCGATGCTCAGGCTCCAGAAATGGCCCAGTACCCAAGGATTCCAGTTATTGTGCTGCGCATACCAGAAGTTCGACAGATAAAGCGCATGCCAGACCAGCGACCCCCTGGACTGATCCAGGTCGACCAGCCAGACGAAACCCAGGACGGCAAAATAGGGCGGGAATATCCGCAACATCCGCCGGATGTAGAAGGAGCGCAGCGCCGGGCCGGTTTCGAATTCGGTGGCCGAGCGCGCCTCCAGGAGCAGGCGCGTGATCAGGAAGCCGCTCAGCACGAAGAACAGCCGCACACCGATATGGCCCCAGAACGAAGGTCCCTCCGCGAAGAAATGGGAATACAACACCATCGTTACGGCGATAGCTCTCAACGCATCAAGTTGGATGTCACGGGCGCTTCCCATCAGCGGCTTCCGCCGGCGTGATATCCGCGATGAGGCCGCCAGCCGGCCGTTTCGAGCGGCAGGCTAAGGCGGACGAGACCCGCCAAGGCACCCGCAAATCCGCGCATTGCGAGCACGGCCGGGCCGGGCTCGAAATCGACGGACGGACAACTCAAGCTGGTCAACCTGGCGGAATCCTCCACGGCGTATGTCCAGTCGCAAACGAGTCCCCCCAGGACATCGTTCGGCTACGGCATTGTGCAGCGCAACACAAAATATCTACCCGGCTGAAATACTTATGTGAGCAAGTGCTAAAAATTGACAAAACCGGCCGGTTCTCGCCATTTCTGGGGAGTTTCCTCAGAATTAAACCTTGGCGTTTAAATTGTGCCGATATTCCCGCCCCGGTTGATTGAGGGGAGCTCTTGGCTTGAGAGCCTAGTTCTTTGTGAGGTCGCAAGAAATTCTGGAATCTATATTTTGGATAATATGGATTCGATCCTGGTTCCGCAGAGAAATGAGTTGGAGCCATTGGCTTTGCGCAGTGCAGCATGGTCGCCGTTTTTTCGTCGGTTGCCGCACGCAACGTCCGTCACTCGGCTGAGCGAGCATCTGCTGTGGGCCGCCATCCCGTCACACCGCGTCGAACACCACCGTCTGTTCCAGCCCGCCGCCCCGGCGGTTTTCCAGCGTTACCGTGCCCCCGTAGCGCTCGATGATCTCCTTGGCGATGGCGAGGCCAAGACCGGCTCCGGGGACGGATTGCAGGCGGCCGGGGTTGACGCGGAAGAAGGGCTCGAACGCCTTGTTCAGGAGTTCCGTGGGTATGCCCGGGCCATGGTCAGATATGGTCAGCACGGCGCGATTGTCGGCTGCGGCCAGGTCGATGCGGCACGCCTTGCCATGGGTGGCGGCGTTGACGATCAGGTTGCGCAAGGCGCGGCGCAGGCCAAGCGCGCCGGCCCGCACGCAAACCTTGTCCAGGTGCCCGATCGAGACGGCATGGCCGAGCGATGCCATCTCGGCTTCGATATCGCGCACCGTCTTTGCCAGGTCGACCGCTTCGACGGCGTCCTGGTTCACCTCTTCGCGCACCAGGCGGATGGCGCTGTCGGCGATGCGGTCGAGTTCGTCGAGGTCGTGAAGCCATTTGTCGCGTTCGTCGTCGAGGAATTCGGCGCGCAGCCGCATGCGCGTCATCGGCGTTCGCAGATCATGGCCGGCGGCGGCGACCAGCCGCATGCGGCTTTCCATGGCGGTCCGCAGCCGCGACGAGAGTTGGTTCAGCGCATGCGCGGTGGCCTTGACCTCGGCCGAGCCCACTTCCGGCACCGCCGCCAGCACGCCGTCCGATCCGATCTTGGAGACGGCGGCCTCCAACATCTCGAGCGGGCGGATCAGCACCGAGGTGAAATAGACCGACACCGCCGTGGCGCCGGCGACGATCAGCGAGATCCAGCCTGCCAGAACCAGCCATTCGCGCCTTGGCGGCTTGAGGTGCGGCACCTCCATGATCGCCCAGCGGCTGTCAGGCAGGTGCATCGATGCGATCTGGCCGGGTTCGTCCGCCTTCTCGTTGACGACCGCCGGAAAGTCGAGGCCACGGCGGTGCAGGATGTCGTTGAGCATCGCCGTTTCGGCACGAGCCACCTTGCCGCCCGCCGGATGGTCGGCGAATTGCACCCGCAGGACGTCGGGGATCGGCCCCGGCAAAAGCCGCACCACCAGTTCCATCTGTTGGGCAATCCAGGGCACGGTCAGTTCCGGTGGCGGTCCGCCGCCGCGCACGCTGATGACGGCGGCCGTCGCCAGGCCGACGACGCCGACGATCGAGGCGACCAGCAGCAGGATGAGACGGCGGCGCAGCGAATTCACGCCTGGCTCTCCACGGTCTCGACGCGCGCGGTGAGCTGGTAGCCGCCATTGCGCACGGTCTTGAACAGCGGCCCGTCGCCGCTGTCCGAAAATTTCCGGCGCAACCGGCTCACCAGCACATCGACCGAACGCTCGAGCGGGTCGCGCTCGCGGCCTTGCGTCAGGTCGAGAAGCTGGTCGCGCGATAAAAGCCGGCCGGGGCGGTCGAGAAACACCTGCAAGAGGTCGAACTCGGCGCCCGTAAGGTCGACGGCCACGCCTTGTGCATCCGTCACCTTGCGGGTGTCCGGCTCCAGCCTGTAGCCGGCGAAGCGGTAGGTACGCGCGCGCGGGGAGGCGGGCGCCTCCTCGGGCGCCGAGCGCCTGAGCACGGCACGGATGCGGGCAATGAGCTCACGCGGGTTGAACGGCTTGCCGAGATAGTCGTCGGCGCCGAGTTCCAGGCCAATGATGCGGTCGACATCTTCCTTCAGCGCGGTCAGCAGGATGATCGGGGTGTGCGGCTTGCGGTCGCGCAAGCCGCGGCAGATATCGAGCCCCGAGCCGTCCGGCAGCATCACGTCGAGCACGATCAGGTCGAACTGGCCCGCACCAAGCCGTTGCTCGCATTCGCGCCGGTCCGCCGCCGCCGTGACGCGAAAGCCCTGGCTGTCGAGATAGCGCTGGAGAAGCGTCCTGATCTCGCGGTCGTCGTCAACGACGAGGATATGGGGTTGTGACTGCATCAATCGTGCCCTTGCCTTGGCCACGATTATAGGAGGAGCCGCGCCCGAGCGGCATGGAAAATTGCAACCGAACGTTTCCGGCGGGTCATGGGAAACATTCGGAAACAAATTGCCCTTTTGCGGAAACCTTCGGCAACACGCCGACGCGAAGCGGACAAAGACGCTTCCTATCCTCTGAACTGTCCGAAGCATGAGAGAAAGGAACATCTTTATGCGAAGCAGACTTCTTGCGCTCGGCCTGTTTTCCGTCGCCGCAATTCACCCCGCGCTGGCAGCGCAGCCCGATCCCGGCGCCGGACCCGGCGAGCCGCCACCTGTCATGGCCATTCAGGACGGCCTGGATCACGGCCCGATGGCTGGACCCGGCCCGCATGGACCGATGCGGCCTGGCTCACAGGGTTTTGGCCCGCAGGGCTTTGGCCCCCGCCGCATGGGTCCGCCGCCGGAATTCATGCTGGCCGCCCGGCTCGCCGCGCTGGAGACCCGCGTTGGCATCCGCACCGAACAACTCGACGCCTGGCGCGACTACACCAGCGCGCTGCAGGCGGTGCTTTCGCCGCCTCAGCCTGACCACGGGCGGCCCGGTAGTGCTGAAGCGAAGGGTCCCGACGCGGCGGGTCCCGGCGGCAAGCCTGATCCTTTCGCGTTCCAGGAAAAGCTGGCCGACGATGTCACCGCCCGCGCGGTTTCGGCCGGTAAACTGAAGGACGCGATCGCGGAACTGCGTGCCAAGCTGACGCCCGAACAACTCGAAGTCCTCGCTTCGGCGGAACGCCCCCATGGATCACCCCCCGGTCCCTGGGGCGGGCCGCCGAACGATGCAGCCGGCCCCAGAGGCCTGCCCAACGATGGCAGGCAGCTCTCGCCCCAGCCCGGGAACGACTGACAACTCTGACCGACTGCACCGGCCGGCCCGGTACCCAACCCGTTCTCGGGCCGGCCGGTTCTCCGGGGGATGGCGGGCGTATCCCTGCCATCCCTCGTTTCAATCACGTCCAGTTCGAATGACGCCAATTCGAACCATGCAATGGAAGCACGACAATGTGGGAACCATGATCATGCTGCGGCTGCTCGCGTCCGCCAGCCCGAGGCTCTCGTTTGGTCCTGCCGGGCGCGATATGCCGCTGGCCCTCCCGGTCGACACGCTGAAGGGCGCGATCCGCCTGCGCTTCGCCGCCTGGCGGCTGTCGCTTCCGCTCTCGCAGCCGCTCGACAACCATGGACATCATGACCGCAAGATCGCGTGAACTCCGGCAAGGCGCTTGGCATGTCCTCGCTGATCGGCATAATGATGTTGGTGGGCATCGAGGCCAGCTACTCGACTTTCGAGCAGCTCCGGCCGCCGAGAAGGAGCGCGACATGAGCCGCTTCCAAGCATTGCTCGTCGCCGCCCGCCGACGGGTGCGGCCTATCATCATATGGATCGGCATGCCCCTCGACCAAGCGGTCCATTGCCAACGCGTACACAACTCCAGGGAAAGATCCAGGCCATGATTTCCAAGCCTAGCCAGCCTCGTTTTTCGGCACGCCATCTGGCGCCCTGGGCCGCGATGTTCGCCGCTGCCTTTCTGCTGGCGTCCTGCTCGCAGGAGGGCAGCGCCCCCGCCGGCATGGGCACGCCCGGCAAGCCGGAAGTCGGCGTCGTCACGCTGCGCCCGCAATCGGTGGCGATAACAGCCGAACTGCCGGGACGGACGTCTGCCTCGCTGACCGCCGATGTGCGTCCGCAGGTCAACGGCATCATCCAGGCGCGGCTGTTCAAGGAAGGCAGTGAGGTGGTGGTCGGGCAGCCGCTCTACCTCATCAATCCGGCGAGCTACCAGGCAGCCTATGACAGCGCGCAGGCAGCCCAGCAGAAGGCCGAAGCGGCGGTGCCGACCGCGCAGGCCAAGTTCGACCGCTATGCCGGCCTGTTGAAGCAGAACGTTGTTTCCAAACAGGATTATGACGATGCTGCGGCAACGCTGGCGCAGGCCAACGCGGATGTTGCATCCGCCAAGGCCAGTGTCGAGACCGCGCGCATCAACCTCGACTACACCAAGATTACCGCGCCGATCGCCGGTCGCATTGATAAGTCGTCGCTGACGCCGGGCGCGCTCGTCACCGCCAACCAGGACACCTTGCTCACCACCATCCGTTCGCTAGATCCGATCAATGTCGATGTCACACAATCGAGCACCAATCTGCTCAATCTGCGCCAGGCCATCAATGAGGGCCGGCTGAAGTTCAGCGGCCCCAATGTCAGCGTCAAGCTGAAGCTGGAGAACGGCACCATCTACACGCAGACCGGCAAGCTGGAATTCGCCGGCGCCAATGTCGACCAGACCACCGGCACTTTCGCTCTCAGGGCCGAGTTCCCCAACCCAGATCGTCTGCTTTTGCCGGGCATGTATGTGCGCGCGCTGGTCGAGGAGGGCGTTGCCCAGAACAGTTTCCTGGTGCCGCAGCGCGGCGTCAGCCGCAACACCAAGGGCGAGGCGACTGCCATGGTCATCAACGCGCAAGGGAAAGTCGAGACACGCGTGCTCGCAGTGCGCAACAGCGTCGGCAACAACTGGCTGGTGGATTCAGGCGTCGGAGACGGCGACCGCGTCATTGTCGAGGGC
>NZ_RZOM01000273.1:0-6288 GCF_003999175.1 Mesorhizobium sp. M7A.F.Ca.ET.027.03.2.1
GTCGGCAGCCTCTTGCGCGGTAACCTTTGCCTGCTCCACTTGGGCTAGGACCGCATCGACCCGTGCCGCCGCATCGGCCTGGGAAAGGCCTGTGCGTGCCGCAACGAGTTGGCCAAGGTAAGTTTTGTCGTCAGCCGAAACCTCGCCGGCGGCCGCACTTGCAACAAGTATGCGCGAGGCTTGGGGAGCAGCAGCCGCGTCACCTTCGGCGCTTGGCGCCGCCAGCCTCGCCGGATCGCTTGGCCGGAACAACGCGTCCACAAAATAGGAGGCCGCATCGGTCGCGCCACCTTCTCCAGCATTCGCGGTTGCACCTGCAGAGGCTCCCATCGCCGCTCCCGCGGCAACGGTCGAAGCCGCCTGCACGCCGGTACCGATCGCGGAAGACAGCGCGGAGCCCAGCACGAAAACGACCAGCATTGTCGCGAGCGCCCAGGCTATAAAGCCATGCGCGGTATCCCGAAAGAAGGTCTCGTCCGTGTGGATACCGACCCACTTGGTGCGAAGTCGTCCCGTGAGATAGCCGCCGAGACCTGACGACAGCCACTGCACGATCACGAGCCAAATCGCAGTGGAGACCGCGAAGGTCGTCGCGCTGGCGCTTTCGCCGGACCAAGGAGAGACCATCGTCAGCCCGAGCCCGGAGCCCAGCAGTATGAGGACAAAGGTGAGGGTTGCGGCAGCGAAAGCGCCGGCAAAGATTGGACCCCAACTGACTGCCGAGGAGGAGGATTCCACTGGGGCGGCGACATCTCTCGCCGAAAGGGTTGAAGCCATTCTGATCACCTATCGCATGAACAGAGCGAGGACGATGATGATCGGTATTGAAATGCCGAGAAGCCAGAGCAGAATGCCGCGACCCATGGTGGTCTCCTGTCAAAAATAGGAATTCAAATTGAAACAGCCACCCGATAGTTGGCGGGTGGCTGTGTTGGTCAGGCGGCCTTCGCCATCTCGTTGGCGGACGCATCCGCCAAGCCGGTCAGCGCCTCGTCCGTCATCGACTCCTCGCCAAGCGTTTGCTCGAGCAGCGCGGCGGCATCGTTCATGCCGAGCACTTCCGCCCAGCGCTTCAACGTGCCGTAGCGTGTGATCTCGTAGTGCTCAACCGCCTGAGCGGCCGAGATCAGGCCAGCGTCGAGGGCCGGCGTGCCCTTGAACTCCTCAGCGATTTCGTCGCCCTCTTCGAGAATGCCGTCTATCGCTGGGCATGTCTTGCCTTGAGGACGCTTGCCCATCAATTCGAACACCTGCTGTAGCCGCTCCACGTGACCTTCAGTCTCGTCCTTGTGCTTTTCGAAGGCTGCCTTGAGGTCGGGAGATGAAGCCGCGCGCGCCATCTTGGGAAGGGCCTTCAGGATCTTCCTTTCCGCGTAATAGATGTCCTTCAACGTATCGTGGAAGAGATCTTCCAGCGTCTTTTCTTTTGCCATGTGAGTTTTCCTTTGGTGCGCATCTTTGTGCGTTGCCGTTCACGGGGTCGTGAAGCGCATGCTCAACAAGCGCGCAACCGATCAAAGGTTCCCGAAACAAGTCTGGCCGCCATGTTGTGGGGCCGTCGCGTATCGCAACCCAGCCGTACAAGCTGGGCCGCGTTGGTCGGTCGTCGCAAGATAGCTGTGGATGTCGCCGGCTGCGATCGCCGCATGCCCGAAGGCCACCGCGATCTGGTTGATTCCGTCGATGACGTCGCCTGCAACATAGAGACCGGCTATGCCCGTGCGCTGGTGGGAGTCTGCGACGAGATTCCCAGCTTCGTCGAACGCCGCGCCAAGATCGATCGCGGGCTTTGAGCGCTGGTCCGGGCAGGTTCTCGATACGATCGATTGTTCCGCCTTCATCGGCATCAATCGCGGTAGCAAGTCGGTCGTGGTCACCGGCGACTCCGGACAAGGGATGACCCATGGAGCGCTCTCTGGTCTTCTCTTGAAAGATTTGATTTCCCATACCACAAACCTTGGGCCGCAGTTTATGAGCCCTCGCGCAAGACGCCTTCGGGTGTGATCAACTACGTTCGAAAAACCTATCCGTGGTCAAAAATCTCGCGGGCTACGTGCTGCCCGGCGAAGTGAACTCACCGGACGAACTCGCGCCCGGCCAGGGCGGGATCCTTCGCGACGGCCTACGAAAAATTGCCGCCTGTCGCCATCTCGATGGAGGTTCCATCAGCGCTCGGCCACGCACTCGGGATGCGAGGTGGCGTGGAATTCTACCGAGCAGTGCTGGGGCTGCTCATGCCATGGCTCGCATTTTGCTCCTGATGGCACGGTCTTGAACGGGCCGGCAGTTTCTCCTTTGACGGCGGCTTGACCCGTGCATGAAGCTCAAGCCGGCCGACTGGCAACCGCTCCCGGAGATGTTCAGGCGTGATAGGGAGCGGGAACAACAGGAAACGCTTGACCGATTCCGCATTGCGGCGCGAATGCTTGCCACTATCGCCCGCACAGGGAAGCGCCAGAGCGCGCCGGACGCTTCTGCGGTCTAATAAGGAGGGCGGCCAGTGGAAACGCGCGCTGGGTGAGGCTCTGTGACGATTTCCTACAAGAGAGAAACGTGAGATCCGAGGAAGAGAAGGAATTGACCGGTGGTCAGGGGAATCTTCAAGATGGGGCCGTGCTCGCCCCGGTCCTGGATGGGCAAGCCTTTCACACAAGGATCGCCCTTTAGGACGTCCTTCCAAATCGTCGGGAAATCCGTCCCCTTCGTCCTCTCTGCATTGCAGACACGGAGGAGATTTGTAACGGCTTCGGTATGGGATGCGTATTTCACAATGCGTGCGACGGTTATGAATTTGATCGGGATCAATTCGGAACAGAACGTGGGCCGATCCCTAGCAATCGCTCGCGATCAGACCTTGATGGACAACGCGACCTTGCAGCGCGTCCTCCTTTTCGACAGGCGTTGCGGGATTGGCGGTCTGCCGTTGTCTGTTCCGCATCGCCACAGCTTCATTGAACGCGCGAGCCGCAGCGTCACATGCAACCCGCGACGGTCCATTAACGAAGAGAAGTATCTGAGCAGATCTCAAGGTCAGGCCGTATTTCTCGGCGAATTCTGCCGCGGCGTAAGGGGCACTAGCGCCGGTAAAGTGCTTTTTGGGTTGTCGCGCGTAGTCAGCGTTGCTCACGGCAGTTCTCCTTTGATATGCCCAAACCGAGCCGCTGCCCCTCGGCGAAGGCGCGAGCATAGGATTCCATTTCGAACGTGCTTACGTGGGCCTTGCCGTCTCGCACGACGCGGACGAACCATTCGCCAAAGTTTTCAGTTATTTCAACGGTATCAGGACCGCAGTCCTTCAGTTGCGAAGCCATAGCTTCCTCCCTTTGTTGGGCGAAAGCACCGGAGTTGACTTCCAAGCGCCCATCTGCCGAGACGGTGCGGGCGACAATGGAAATGTACTCCTATCCAGCCAGGTAGCCACACATTTATTTTTGGAACCAAAGGCAGGTGAGTGTATTGCCATTCGAATTTGGATTTCCGGCCTATGGTGGTGGGCAAAAGGGGGCGTCTGGCTCGGCTAACCTTTACGCACCGTCGCTCCTACCGTGCTCGGCTACATCGGTCCCGTCGCGTTCCATTGGATGAACGGCGCGACGTGCCTTGGCATGCTTCGCTGCAGGATTATCGGGAGGTATGATCTGCTCAGACTCTAGGAGCACACGGCGGCATACCGCCGATTGCAGGACGATGGTTCGTTCTGTAACCTAGGCCCCTCTATGCAGGATCGCGCACGATGAATATGGAAGACCTCTACCGCCTTTTGCGCGTCGGCCACGTTCAGTTACAGGGCATCGTCGACACGATTGCGGATCCCTTGCTTGTGCTGGATCAAAGCCTTTGCGTACAGGCAGCCAGCCTCTCCTTTTTTCACACGTTCAACGTTGATCGTTACGAGACCATCGGACAGCCCCTCTATGAACTTGGCAATGGTCAGTGGGACATCCCCGCCCTGCGTCGGTTGTTGGCGGAAGTAATCCCGAAATCCTCAGCGCTGATCAATTATGAGGTCGAGCACGATTTCCCCGGCCTTGGCCGGAGAACAATGCTGCTGACTGCTCGCACACTCCACCATCCCGATACAGCCAGTCATACAATGCTGCTCAGCATCGTAGACGTAACTGACCGCGCTCATCGCGATGCAGCGAAGGATATGCTGTTTAAAGAACTCCAGCATCGGATGAAGAACCTTCTCGCCGTGACGAGATCATTAGCCCGCCAGACCAGCACCGACGGCCGTTCGGCAGTGGAGTTCCGCGACGACTTCCTGGGCCGCTTTGGTGCCTTGGTGGAAGCGCAGGACATGGCTTTCACCGAGCAAGCTTCCGATCTGCCGGCCCTGATCGAGCGCGTGCTTGCACCTTACGCCGCCGATCCCGAGGCAGTTTTCATCGAACCCGGGGCGGCTGTGACGCTGTCACCGAGTACAATGATGTCGTTAAGCCTTGTTCTGCATGAACTGGCGACGAACGCCGCCAAATACGGGGCGCTGTCGGTGTCAGGCGGCCGGGTCCAGGTTAGCTGGCATCTAGAGGACAACAACACCCAACTTCGTGTCAACTGGGTGGAGAGCGGCGGCCCTGCCGTGGCTCCTCCCACCACCACGGGGTATGGCACCAAACTCATTCAAGCCGCTACGACCTACAGCTTAGGGGGACGTGTGGAACAAGATTATGCAGCTGGCGGTTTAGAAGCTGAGATCGTCATTCCGCTGGGGATTGCGTCTCCGGCCAGTTGAAGGGCGGTCATGCCAAGCACTGTTTTGATTGTCGAGGACGAGTTTCTCATTGCCATGGACCTAAAAGAGACGCTTGAGATGCATGGGTGGAGAGTTATAGGCCCCGCAGCGACCGTACGTGATGCACTCCGGCTGCTTGACGAGGAACAGCCCTCGGTCGCACTGCTCGACGTTAACCTGCGAAACGAACTGGTCACGCCGGTGGCAGAGTTCCTAGTGGCGCGTGGTGTTCCGTTCGCAGTTGCAAGCGCGTACCAAAATCCCGAGCGACTTGGCGGCGCGGCGCTAGCTGGAGCGCCGAACGTTGGCAAACCTACTGGCGATCAACGTCTGCTGGCCGCGTTAGAAGAGCTGACGAAATCCTGATTAGCCGCGCGCGCAACCCGCAGCCTTGATTTGTGAAGCAAATGCGGGATGTCAGGCGCTTCGTGCCTCGACAAGAACATTGCGCCTACGTCAGATAAATGACCACACTTCGCGCTTCGTTCGTGGTGGGTACGGCAAGCGTTCTTCCGTTGCGGAAGCACATGCGCGGAACCTAATAAATCATTTCGGCTTATCCTGACATGAGCACCCGCGGGACTAACTTTTTGTACAAGTGGATAGGCGCCAACGTGCCCGAGACGGTTGGTGCCGATATCATTTCGATTGCAGAGTTGACAAGCTGTTCGCCGACGCGAAGTCGGTCGGCATCAGCAGCACTAGATTGAGGAAGACACCGGCAGCGTCTATGAGGTCATCCTCGACGCAATCGTCCATCACGACGCCGGTATTGCAGATTGATGAGATAGCAGAACGTGCCGCCCAACAAACGAACATACCGTCTACAGATCATGCTCAATGCCGAGGAACTGGCAATGCTGGATGCGTGGCGGTTTGAGCGACGAATGCCGAGTCGATCTGACGCCGTTCGCGAGTTGTTTCGTCTTGGCCTTACCGCGGCGGACGACGACGCAACCACGGGGGGCTTGCGTTCGGTAGACTTTGGGGTTCTACCACCCAGGCGGAACTAACCTGGGGCGGTCCACGTATAAGCCTTGGAGAAAGATACCGTCTTCATTGGGAGTTGTTGTGTCGCCTGAAGTTGAGGTTGCAGCATGCGCTCGGTCCGCCGCCACCTTGAACTCACCGACGCTGTCCAATGCCATGGTACTCGTACTCGACCGGCCGACGGCTGTCGCGATTTTGCTTCAAGCCCGTTTCCGTAACCCTGATCCAATCTTCCTCTCCCCTGCGGAGGGTGACGGCTCGGCGACATACTAAAGCAGCAGCTTCGAACGGCGTGCTTGCAACGACCTGAGACGTCGCGACGACTGAACCGAATTCGATCTCTTCAACGCAATACGACTTCATTTGCACCCCTCCAAATGCATTCAGGGACGGTAGTTGGCTAAGCGCGTAGCGGCGATAACATTTGATGATCCAAGCTAAAACGGCGGTCAGACCGTGATCCGGAGGCCGAATGGCTGAAGGCCGGCCTTGCAGGCAGATGACCTTCGCCACGCCAAGCGTTTTAGCCGCGCTTCACCGCCATTTTGTGCGCGGTATATTCT
>NZ_RZOM01000274.1:0-6278 GCF_003999175.1 Mesorhizobium sp. M7A.F.Ca.ET.027.03.2.1
ATCGGCAGCTTTCGTCGGCAGCGATAGGAATTTTTTCTTGACTCGGTGACCTCAGCTATGGTACAAATTCGCCCATGGTGCTGATTTGCGCCAGTGACCCGCCACACAGGCGGGTTTTTCGTTTTAATACGGATTCATTGCCTTGCCCCACCTGACCGCCGGTTTGATTTCCGGACGGCATGTGCTACGGGCGCGGGCATCCATCACACCAGTCGTGAAAGGCTGCCAGCCCATGGCCGTCGCCGCCAAGAACATTCCCGCACCAGACCTTGTTCCCGTGCGTCGGGCCCTGCTCTCCGTTTTCGACAAGACCGGCCTCATCGATTTCGCCAAAGCGCTGGCAGCCGCAGGCGTAGAGCTGGTCTCGACCGGCGGCACGGCAAAGGCGATCGCTGACGCGGGCCTTCCGGTGCGCGACGTCTCCGAGCTCACCGGTTTCCCCGAGATCATGGACGGCCGCGTCAAGACCTTGCATCCTGGGGTGCATGGCGCGCTGCTTGGCGTGCGCGACGATCCGGAGCATTCCGCGGCAATGCGCAAATACGGCATCGAGCCGATCGATCTCGTCGTCTCCAATCTCTATCCGTTCGAGGAGGTCCGCCGCTCCGGCGCCGACTACGCGTCGATCGTCGAAAACATCGACATTGGCGGGCCGGCGATGATCCGCGCCTCGGCCAAGAACCACGCCTATGTCGCCATCGTCACCGACCCCGGCGATTACGCCTCGGTGCTGACTGCGCTGGAGATGAACATCGGCTCGCTTTCGCTGGATTTCCGCAAGAAGCTGGCGGCCAAGGCCTTTGCCCGCACCGCCAGCTATGACGCGGCGATCTCCGGCTGGTTCGCCGAGGCGCTCGAGATCGAACATCCGACATGGCGCGCCTTTGGCGGCAGGTTGGTCGAGGTGATGCGCTATGGCGAGAACCCGCATCAGAGCGCCGGCTTCTACGTCAACGGCGACAAGCGCCCGGGCGTCGCCACGGCGCGCCAGCTGCAGGGCAAGCAGCTATCCTACAACAACATCAACGACACCGACGCCGCCTTCGAACTGGTCGGCGAGTTCGACCCCGACCTTTCCGCGGCCGTCGCCATCATCAAGCACGCCAATCCGTGCGGCGTTGCCGAAGGCGACTCGCTGAAAGCCGCCTACGCCAAGGCGCTGGCCTGCGACCCGGTCTCGGCCTTCGGCGGCATCATCGCCGTCAACCGCACCCTCGACGCCGAGGCGGCGGAAGAGATCGTAAAAACCTTCACCGAGGTGATCATCGCGCCCGGCGCCACCGACGAGGCAGCGGCCATCGTGGCGGCGAAAAAGAATTTGCGCCTGCTGGTCACCGGTGGGCTGCCGGACCCGCGCACGCCGGGTACGACGGTCAAATCCGTCGCCGGCGGCCTGCTCATCCAGGGCCGGGACAACGCCGTCGTCGACGACCTCGAACTGAAAGTGGTGACCAAGCGGGCGCCGACGCCGGCCGAAATGGCCGACCTGAAATTCGCCTTCCGCATCGCCAAGCACGTCAAGTCCAACGCCATCGTCTATGTCAGGGACGGCGCCACCGTCGGCATCGGCGCCGGCCAGATGAGCCGGGTCGATTCCTCACGCATCGCCGCCCGCAAGGCACTCGACGCCGCCGAGGCCGCCGGCCTTGCCGAACCGCTGACCAAGGGCTCGGTCGTCGCCTCCGACGCCTTCTTCCCCTTCGCCGATGGCTTGCTGTCGGCAATCGCCGCCGGCGCCACCGCCGTCATCCAGCCGGGCGGTTCGATGAACGACAAGGACGTGATCGCCGCTGCCGACGAGCACGGCATCGCCATGGTGTTTACGGGGATCAGGCATTTCCGCCATTGACGCACTTCTTCCTTCTCCCCTTGCGGGAGAAGGTGGATCGGCGCGTAGCGCCGAGACGGTTGAGGGGTGTTCCAGCGAAGTGAGACGTTGGTGTTCCCTGGAACACCCCTCATCCGACCTCGCTTCGCGAGGCCACCTTCTCCCACAAGGGGGGAAGGAAAGAGGCGCTCCTATCCCGCCGGCCGGTCCGCCGGATAGGGCGTCTTGACCAGGATCGCCATGCCGATGCCCAGGAACAGCACGATCACCGCCATGCCGAGCCGCGCCGAGCCGCTGGCCAGGGTGACGGACGCGACCATGAACGGCGCCAGGAAACTGGTCGCCCGCCCGGCCAGTGCATAAATGCCGAAATAGCGGCCGGATTCTGCCGCCGTGACGCTGCGCGCCATGTAGGATCGCGACGACGCCTGCACCGGCCCGAAAGCCACGCCGATCAACAGGCCGAAGAAGATGTAGGCTTTTTCCGCTGCCGTGCCGAACAGGCCGCCGCTGTCCGGCCCAGGCATCATCCAGAGGCCGAACAACGTGTAGCCCGGCCCGGTCGAGACGATGCCGATCGTGGCGATGCTGAGCAGGACCAGCGAGATCATGACGATGGTTTTTGAGCCAAGCGCCGTGTCGAGACGGGCTGCAACCAGGCAGCCGAAGATGGCAACGACATTGAGAATGATGCCGAAAATACCGATTTCGGTGATCGACCAGTGGAACATCGCAGCTGCGAAAGTGCCACCCAACGCCAGCAGCGCGTTGACGCCGTCCTGATAGATCATGCGGGCGACGAGGAAGCGGAAGATGCCGCTGCGCTTGCGCACCTCGCCCAATGTCACTTTCAGCTCCGCCAACCCCTCTCGCACAGCCGGACCGATCGGCAGGCCCTTGACGGCGTCGGGGGTGAAAAAGAACATCGGCAGGATGAACAGGAAGTACCAGCCGGCTGACAAAGGGCCGGTTGCGCGCGCATCCTCGCCGAGCTTCGGGTCGAGTCCGAACAGCGGGTCGATGCCGATGATCGTCTTGCCGGTCTCAGGCGAACCGGCCAGGCAGGCGACGACGAAGACCAGCACGATCATGCCGCCGAGATAACCAAGGCCCCAGGCCATGTTGGAAACCCGGCCGATCTCGCTCTTCGGCACCAGGCGCGGCATCATCGAATCGTTGAACACGGTCGAAAACTCCGCCGCCACCGACGCCAGCGAAAAGAACAGCACGACCAGGAAAAGGTTCGAACCGGGGGCCGCGAACCAAAGCATGCAAAGGCAGGTGATCTTGACCGCGGCAAAGAATGCGATCCACGGCTTGCGCGGTCCGGTCTGGTCGGCGATCGAGCCGAGGATCGGCGACAGCACTGCAATGACAAGGCCGGCCGCGGCAATGCCGTAGCCCCAGGCCGCCTGCCCGGTTTCCGGATCGCTCGCCATCCGCGACACGAAATAAGGCCCGAAGATGAAGGTGGTGACGACGGTGAAGAACGGCTGCGCCGCCCAGTCGAACAACATCCATCCCCAGATGCCGCGCCCGGACGCACGCTGCACTGTTTCTACCGTCATGATGATCCCCCGGCACCGGTTCCGTGTCGGGCGCCATGTCTGCATGTTTCATGCGCTCATGCAATGAACGAAGCTTGGTGCCGTCCCTTGCCCCTGCCGGGCGTTCGTTGTTCGAAAACCCAGCAATTGGCTTTCCTCCGCGGCGCGGGCCAAGCCCTTATTTTTTCTCGCGAGGGAAGTCGGACCGAAGGTCCGGCACCGTCCTCCACCCCCTGCTTCGCAGCGATTGCCGCCGGCGCGAATTTCTTGATTATTAAGTTGACTCTTTTTGTCCGGTTTGACTAATTGCGCTCGCGCAGGGCCGGAAAGTCGCCGGTCGAACGGCTCGATATGGTCTGACAGGGAATAAGAGATGACGATTGGTCGACAGGCATTGTCGCGCACTCAGGCAAGGCGATTGTTTGCGAGCAGTGCCTTGATAGCGGCATCTTTTGGAGCGGTGGGGGCCGGCCGGGCCCAGGAGGTTTCGCCGGACGATGCAACTCAACTGGAAACCATCGTCGTCACCGGCAAGTCGGACCGCGTTGTCGGGCCCGATCAAACGATCGTCGCCGAGGATACGGCGGCCGCCACCAAGACCGATACGCCGATCGTCGACGTTCCCGCCTCGGTTTCAGTGGTAACCCAGAAGGAACTGGAGGCGCGCCATGTCGAAAGCCTGCAGCAGGCCGTGGCCTATACATCCAGCGTCCTCACCGACGAGTTCGGCAACGATGACCGATACGACTATATTCGCATCCGCGGTTTCGACCAGACATCGCTCGGTACCTATCGCGATGGTCTCACGGCGCGCATCCCCGCCTGGTTCACGGCCAGCCGTCTCGAACCTTACGGACTTCAGCGCGTGGAGGTCCTGAAGGGATCGACATCGACGCTTTTTGGTCTCAACGGTCCTGGCGGACTGGTCAATGCCATCACCAAGCGGCCGCTGGACCAGAAGCAGGGGGAGATTTACACGTCCTATGGCGACGGTACCAAGGAGGTTGGCGTTGATTTTGGCGGGCCGATCGACCCCGATGGCGTGTGGACCTATCGGCTCACCGGGCTGGCCAAGGATGGCGATCAAGGATGGGATTATTCCAACGACGATCGGCTTTACATCGCGCCCGCGTTGACCATCAAGCCCGAGGAAGGAACGTCGCTCACCATCCTGACTGACTATTACAAGCGAGATGGCACAGGCGCACGCGGCACCCCGGCTGGCGGCAATATCGACATCGGCACATTCCTGGGCGAGCCGGATTTCAACCGCTTCAACACGGAGCAGGTCGATATCGGCTACCAGTTCGAGCACGAGTTCAACGAGAACCTCACCTTGCGCTCCAATGCCCGCTACACGCATTTGAGCCTCGACTACGCCGAGGTCTACGGCGCGTCGCTTGACCCCACGGCGGACCGCACGGCATTTTCCGTCGATGGCCTGTCCAACCGCTATGCCTTCGACAATCAGTTGCAATACGATACGGGCTGGGGCGGGATCGCAGCAAGACGCTTGTCGGCGTCGACTACGCCAACGACAACACCCGTGAAAACATTCTCTTCGGCACCGCCGGTCCCATCGGCATCGACAATCCGGCCTATTGCGGTCTGTCCTGCATCAATCTCGGCCCCTACGTGAACTGGCGGGTCAAGCAACAGGCAGTCGGTGTCTATGCCCAGGAGCAATTGACGTTTGACGACCGCTGGATCGTCACCCTGGGTGGGCGCTGGGACCGCGTGCATACGACGGCGGACTATCTCGACTCGGGAACGCAGGACGACGACACGGCATCCGCCTTCACCAAGCGTGCCGGCCTGACCTACAAATTCACTCCGAACCTCGCGGTCTACGCCAACTATTCGGAAAGCTTCCAGCCGCTCGTGGCGCCAAGCGGCAACGGATATGCGGTCTCGGGTTCGCTGAAGCCTCAAGAGGGCAGGCAGTATGAGGCAGGTATCAAGTACAAGCCCGACGGCTTCGACGGCCTGTTCACGGCCGCGGTCTTCGACCTTACCCAAACCAATGTTCCGACCTATGTCACGCCTGTTGTCCAGCAGCAGATCGGCAAGGTTGGCGTCCGCGGCATCGAACTCGAGGGCAAGGCCGCCATTGCGGAAAACCTGAACCTGACACTTGCCTATTCCTACTGGGATGCCGAGATCCTGGAAGACGGTATTGGAGGAAATGCCGGCAATCGGCCGCAGCGTGTCCCTCGCCACCTGGCTTCGGCCTGGGTTGATTATACGCTACCCGAGGAGGGACGGCGTGGCGACCTGACCATCGGCGGAGGCGTGCGCTATATCGGACAAACCTACGGGGATGACGCGAACACGACTTCGATTGGCGGCTACGCACTGGTGGATGCGGCGATCAGCTACAAGATGACCAAGGACGTGACGTTGGCCCTGAACGCAACGAACCTGTTCGACCGGAAGTATTTGACAACCAGCTATTACGGAACCGAATTTTACGGCGACCGGCTGAAGATCGTCGGCACGCTCAAACATTCCTGGTGAGCTTTTTGAACGCCGGTTTCGAGGCGGATGGCATTCGAAAAGAGCCACACGCATCCGGTGATGCGTGTGGTGATCGTCGGCGGTTCACATCCCCGTCAGATCGCTCATCAGCCCCGACGCCACCGACAGCCGCGACACGGTGATGTCGCCGCCCTCGGTCAGCGCCTGCAGCCGCTCGCGGATGCGCGCCACCCGCTCGCCGCCGGCGTCCAGCCAGGCCGCCACCGGGTCCGCCGTCCCGGCGTGGCCGGTGAGTGCCGCCACCGCGATGCCTTCCGCATCCCGCGTGTCGAGGACGCCGCACGCTCGATCACGCCTTCGGACTACTATGATCAGCTGGCACTGTCGCGCGCCACCGACACGATCGGCGCGCGACAGTGCCAGCT
>NZ_RZOM01000275.1:0-6269 GCF_003999175.1 Mesorhizobium sp. M7A.F.Ca.ET.027.03.2.1
CTCTTGAACGCCGTGGTGCCGGACGAATTCACCCAGGCTTTGGTCGCGCTGAACGTCGCCCGATCGGCGGGCATCGGGCGGATCGTCTATCTCTCGGTGATCCATGCGGACGTCTATGTGAACGTGCCGCATTTCGCCGGCAAATTCGGCGTCGAGCGAATGATCGAGCAGATGGGCTTCCAGGCCACGATCCTGCGCCCGGCCTATTTCATCCAGAACGACCTGATGATCGAAGACGTCATCACCGGCTACGGCACCTACACAATGCCGGTCGGCGCCAAGGGGCTCGCCATGGTCGACGTGCGTGATATCGCCGAGATCGCCGCTCTCGAGCTGCTGCGCCGCGAACGGTCCGCGGAGCCGCTTGCGCTCGAGCGGATCAACCTCGTCGGTCCGCAGACACTGACCGGGACGGATATCGCCGCTATCTGGTCCGACGTGCTTGCCCGCCCGATCAGCTACGGCGGCGACAACACCGAAGATTTCGAGCAGAATCTCAAGCAGTTCCTGCCTGCCTGGATGGCGTACGACATGCGCTTGATGGGCGAACGGTTCCTGACCGACGGCATGCTGCCCGAGGCCGGCGACGTCGAGCGCCTGACCACGCTTCTGGGCCGCCCGCTGCGTCCCTATCGCGACTTCGCCTCACAAATCGCCGGCTCCGCCTGAGGAACTGCTCTGGTCATCACCAAGGTACGGAAACAGCAGGGCGGCCTTTTGAGGAGGCCGCTCTGGCTGGCACGGGACAAATGCGCGTTCAGCCTGAACCGCCCTACTGCAGGGTGGCCTCACCAGGTCTGTCGAGTTGGGCGTTGACGCGCTCACCATCGTCGCCACCGAGGCCATCCACGAACAGACCAGCTACGCCGTCGAAATTGGTGAGCCCGTCGAATTCAATTGCCGCGCCAATCAGCTGGGCTGCCTGGAAGACAAGGTATTCGACGTCCTCGAGGGCGACGTTTTCGGCCAGATTCCTGACCCTTACATGCTCCGCCACCGCCGTGATGCTGACGATGCCGGTCTTCCTGAAGGCGACCTGGACTGCTGAACGGACGTCATCGCGCAGTCGCGCCGAGTAATCATACCGCATCGAAACCTCCCAAAGGGAATGGTTTTCTGTTCAGGTTGCACAATGCGGCAGGGGCTTGGGCTTGGCAAGTCACTAATTAAATTATACCCAAACAAATCAAATAGTTAGCATAGTTGTGCAACTGTGTGTGTTACGCCGAATACGCATCACGCTCTTCATGAGCATGACAAGCGGTTCACCCATCGCGAGGTCTTGACGCGCTAGGAGCGGTTTCCTAACTATGAGTTGAGTAAGTTGAATACTCATTCTACGTATTCATGGTGCGGAGCGAGGGAAGCGCGATGACTGACCTGGAACGCCCGGAACGGTTGCAGATCATGCTGACGTCAGACGAACTGGCGGCGCTGGAAAACTGGCGCTTTGACAAGCGCATGCCGAGCCGTTCGGCCGCCGTGAGGGAATTGCTGCGGCGCGGTCTTGCCTCGGATGGCTTCCTGACGGCGGAGCAAGGGACGAAGTCGCAAGACTTCGGCATCTTGCCAACCGCCGGCGGCAACGGCATTTCCGACGGCGGCAAGGAGTAGGGCGGTTCACCACGCGTGAGCCGCCCTGGCCCCGCAGGCCGGTCGGCAGTTGCCGCGACGCGGCGCCGGCTGGCGTAGCGGGACGAGACTCTCGGTTCAGAGGATGTTGGTCGTCACTTCGACGATTATCGCGGCACCTTCCAGGCTGCCATTGGTGACGTGCACGACGCGCGATACCCGCAGATCCTGCGTGGTTCCGTCGATCGACAGCGCAACACTTTCGCCGATCCGGGGAACCGCCTGGAAAACGGCGTCCGTGGCCTCCGGCCGGTTGTCGATCGATATGCGGCAGTTGACGGTCATGAGATGTCTCCTGTGTCGGCCCGGTGGTCAACGCAGGGTCCGCGAAATGGTTTCAGGAGGCCGGATGCAACTTAACGGCGCCCGGATTCGTAAAGCAGTAATTGCTCCATCGTTCATCGTAACGGAGCAACAGCTCGCTGGGGAGGGCGTTGGGGCTGCCCCGGCGAGCTTGATCCGATTTGCCCAGGGGCGCTGCGTCACCGAGGCATGGAGACGAGTTTCGGAACCCGCAATTCCCCGGCCATCCTTGCCGCCTGGAAGATTGTCATCAAAATCAGAATGGGCTCACCCTCGGTCGGGTTGATGGTCAGGACGACGCGGCCGAGCTCGTCGCTCATGCCGCAAGACCAATCCTTGACGGCTATCACTTTTCTCGCGGCCATATGCCTTCTCCTGAACCGGAGGTCCCCTGCGGGCTACGCCGTCTGGAGTTGGTCGACAGAACCTTCGCCTGACATTGCAACCAGCCGAAATGCGGCAAATGCGGCCAGTATTATGAAAACCGCCGTGACGTTCAGGGACATCGTCGATGCAAGGATGCCCCCGTCAAAGCAACTCAGTTCCATGGCGCTGCACCCCTTGAAGCCACTAACGGTCCGGATGATGATCCTGCTTGGGGCGAAATACAAGCGTTCACTAATACGCCGATGCGGCTGGCCAGCCCTGCGCGCTTTGAGCAGGCGAACGGTTGGTTGCTGGTTCCCGCTCAAGGGCTCGAACCTCGATTCACGCCTTCAAAGGGCGCTGTCCTACCATTAGACGAAGCGGGAAAATGCACGTTGCGCCCCACCCCTAGCCGGTTCGCGCGCCGGGATCAACGCACTGCGGCGGCAAAGCCGATTGGAAGCGCGGTGTCAGTCCGGAAAGTTGGTGACGGGTTCCTCGCAGCGGTAGACCGGGCAGCTGCCGTCACGGGTCGGGACATAGGCCGACATCGGCACCTCCGGCCAGTCGCATTCATTGCCGAACTGCCTGACATAGCGGTTATAGGTGTTGGGGCCGGTGGTCAGCACCACGGCATGGCGGCTTTGGAGCAGTTGCCGGAGTTGGTCGCAACTCATCGTGCGGGTGTCGGGCCTGGCTTCGGCGAGGCCGGTCGCGGCCAGCAGGATCGCTGCCGTCATCAAGGCAATTCGGCGCATTGGCATGGCTGTTCCCTCGAATGGATATATCGGCCGAAACTCGCATCCCGGCGGGTGGTTCCGCAACCGCCGGCTGGCCGTCTGTGGCGGCGCAACCAAATGGTCCGTCGTGCATTGCTGGGGATGGATGGCAGGAAGCCCTACGAAACCCCGCAATGGCGGCCCGGAAACGGGGATCGCGAGGCCATGTGCTGTTCTTTCTGCGGCGGGCGCGACCACAGCTATGAGGACTGTCCGCAAAGGGATACTGACGCCGATCCAGTGCCGAATGCCCCTGACCCTCCCAAGCCAGACTGATCCGCGCCGGTATGCCGCCAGCAATATGTCAAATGCGACCCGCCGGCATTCGTACATCTGACTGATGTCGTGATTTTCATCGCCGTCCGGCTACATCCTGACCTTACCGGTGTCACCGATTTCCGGGCGGCTGTCGCTGACCGCTGCCGCCAGCATCTTCACGTAGCTGACCACGGTGCCGGGGCTGTCCCAATACTGGGCGTCCTTCGGCGTCACCTTAAGCACGCGGATCGAAGGATCATCGGCACTGTCCCACCAGGCCTTGGCCGGGGTCGACCACAACTCCCTGATCTTGGCGCGGTCGTTCGAAACCGCCGCCAGACCGCTGACGGAAACATATTTCTGGCCGCCTGAATCGGCGAAGGCGAGGCCGACATTAGGCTCGGCTTCGATCTCGTCATCCTTGTGACCGTCGACATCGGTGAGGAAATAGACGGCGTTTTCGTCGCGCACCACATGCGCCGCCATCGGTCGCGAGCGGATGTCATCGCCTTCGCGAGTGGCGAGCATACAGAAGCCGATCCTGTCCATCAGCTTCCAGACCCGGTCGAGATCGCTGTTGCCGTCGCTCATTGTGTGCCTCCTTATTGAGCCGTCCACGGGGGGTGTCGGGTGCAACTCGCGCAGGCGCGCAAGGTTCCGGACATGAACTGCCCCGACTGTTCCTGGGAGGAATGTTGGAGGCGATTGCAACCAAAATGCACCGCGGCGCATTGGTGGCCATGCGCGCAATCCGCGCAGAGGGAAAAGGGGTCGACCGTGATAGATTTGGCGGGCCGTGATGCCTTGATCGCCATCACCGCCGATGCGCGGTTGGCAGCGATTGTCGATTCGTCCTTCGACGCCATCGTCAGCAAGGATCTGAACAGCATCATCACCAGTTGGAACGCGGCGGCGCAACGCATGTTCGGCTACACCGCCGAAGAGGCCGTCGGCCGCTCCGTGCTCATGCTCATCCCCGATCATCTCAAGGATGAAGAGACCGACATCATCAGCCGGGTTCGCAGGGGCGAGCTGCTGGCCAGCTACGAGACGATCCGCCGGCGCAAGGATGGCGGCCTCATCGCCGTGTCGCTGACCATTTCGCCGATCAGGAACGTGTCCGGCGAGATCATCGGCGCCTCGAAGATCGCCCGCGACATCACCGCCAGCAAGGAGAGCGAGCGCCGGATCAGGCTTTTGCTCCGCGAGGTGAACCATCGCGTCAAGAACCAGTTCGCGGTGATCCTCTCGATGATCAGGGAGACCAGCAAACGCTCGACCGATCCGCGTGAATTCGAGGAGTTGATCCGCTCCCGCATCATGGCGCTGTCGCGGTCGCACGATCTGCTGGTGAACTCGGAATGGGCCGGCGCCAGCCTCTTCGACCTCGCCCAGGAGCAGCTCAAGCCGTTCGGCCACGAGGCGCGGGTATCGCTCTCCGGGCCGCTTTTGACCCTGCAGCCGAACGCCGTGCAAAATCTCGGCATGGCATTTCATGAACTCGGCACCAACTCTTCAAAATATGGCGCGCTGGCGAGCGAGGCCGGGCGGCTCGAGATCACCTGGCGGATCGTCGAAGGCGTTTCGGACAAGCGGGAAATCCATCTGGTCTGGGACGAGACGATGCCGGTGCGCGAGGGAGAGCGGTGGGACGAAAGCACGCGCAAGGGTTTCGGCACCGTCGTCCTGCAACGGGTCGCGCCGCAATCGCTGAACGGCTTGGCGGTGCTGGATCGCAGCCCGGGCCATCTCAAATGGTCCCTGACGGCGCCGCTGGCTTCGATCATCGTTCCGCAGCTCGGCGCCGACCTGCCCGAAACCGAGCCTTCCTGAGCCCTTGAGGGTTGGTTCCATCAACCTCCCTTTGGCAGATGCGTATTCAAAAGCGGCCGCATCCTTGCCGCACCTGGCCGTGGATTCAGGAACCGCGACCCGGTGGCCGCGTTGTGGCGTCAAGCTTTCGGAGGGGACATCATGGAACAGCTCGTCGAGGAATTCGGCCATTCCACCTACACCTCGTTTCCGGTCATCGCGGCGCGGCTGTTGCTGGCCACGCTCTATGGCGCGGTCATCGGTTTCGAACGCGAATGGCGCAATCGCCCGGCCGGACTTCGCACGCATATCCTCGTCTGCGTCGCCGCCGCCACCTTCGGCATCCTGACGGTCGAGATCGTGCACGCGCCGATGTTCGCGGGGGAATCGGTCAAGGTCGATCCGATCCGGGTGGTCGAGGCGGTGACCGCCGGCGTCGCTTTCCTCGCCGCCGGCTCGATCATGTTTTCGCGCGGCGAGGTGCATGGGCTAACGACCGGCGCCGGCATGTGGCTGGCGGGCGCGATCGGCGTCGCCTGCGGACTGGGTCTTTGGCAAGTGGCCGGGTTCGGCACGCTGATCGTGCTGATCGTTGCCGGCTTTCTGCGCCGGTTCGAACGCGGACCCGGCCTTGCCGCCGGTGATGAAGGCAGTCAGGCAAAGGCGGAGAAGGAGGGGGCCTCGGCCCGATCAAAGGGAGGGCGAAGATAATCCCGTTCGCCGAGAGATGCCGTGACTGGTTTCACCGAAGAAGCCGGCCAGCAGATCGGCCGTGCGCGCCGGGTTCTCCTCGGGAAAGAAGTGCCCGCCCGGCATCGCCTGGCCGCGCACATCGTCGGCCCAGCCGCGCCACAGCGCCAGCGGCCCGCCTTCGCCGGCATACCATTGCGCCAACGCGCCCTGACCGCTCCATAGCGCCAGCAGCGGGCAGCGAATGCGCCGGCCGGCTGCGTTGTCGGCATGATCGTGCTCGCGGTCGAGCGTGGCTGCCGCCCGATATTCCTCGCAGATGGCATGGGCGTGGGCAGGCGCGCGCAAGGCCTCGACATAGGCCCGACGCACTTCGGCTGGAAACGCCGATGGCGGCGAGCCCCAGCCGTTGAGCGCATTGTCGACGAC
>NZ_RZOM01000276.1:0-6265 GCF_003999175.1 Mesorhizobium sp. M7A.F.Ca.ET.027.03.2.1
GTTACGCTCGGCGGCTGGTGGGCAAGTATCCAGCCGGCAGTCGCCAGCAACGCGTCGTGCCGCTCGGAAAGCCCCAGCACGTCCGCATAGAAGGTAATGGCGTGCGGAAACAGGAAGTCGTGCAGGAACGCCGCAACACGGCGCGCCGTGTCTTCCTTCACTTCGGAAGCAGGGCGATTCCCCGTTGACTCGACGCAATGCCAGATGGCGCATAGCCGAGCGAACAGCCCATCGTACTTTCCAATATGGGCGGCAAGTTTCTTGTTCACCGCCTCCCATCCGGCAGCCATCGCGTGGTGCTTCGCCTCCAGTTCATTGCGGACGGCTTGAGCGCCCTCATCAAACCGCAACGACACTTCTATCATGCCGCCAGCAAGCGGTTTGCTAAGGCCGTGGAGCCGCTCGACAAGGGCCGCATACATCGCAACCACGGGCGGGGTCGGCTCGTCTTTGCCAATGGATGCGCTGCCTAGCACGATAGGAAAGAGCCGTTGCAGCAAGCCGTCATCCACGGCATCGCCAGCGACTTTCCGCATCGGCTCCGGCTGAATTCCGCCAAGCATCGAAACAGATAGATTATCTATCCAGACAGCGCCCCGGCCAATCCGGTTGACGGTGTAGTTTCCGCCGTTGAAGGACTGAAGCCAAAAGGCGCGGTCTTTCGCGGCGCCGCGGTTCCCTGAATATTTATCCATGGAACCGAACCAGCCTGAAAGCTCGTCCTGAAGGCAGAGAACGCCATTCGGACTGTCTTTCAGCACCTCCTGCGCAGCCTCGATGGTGGTATCTTCGAGCCGGAGCCGGACGTGCTTCGGTGGCGTCGCGGTCTTCTTTACCTCCTTGTCCAGCCCATCATATTCAGCCTTAGCTTCGATATAGGCGCGATAAAGTTCACGATCGAGTTTCTTCAGCGGAGCCGTGGCGTTGGCAATGAGCGGGCTTTTCTTGGTGCTCGGGCTGCCAATCAACGCGACCCAAATTCGCGGCGATTCCATCCAGTCGTCATGGCGCTTTACCTTCAACTGAATGCTGTCCGGGATTGCGGCCGCACAGACGGCCAAGACCGATGCCGCAAGGCCGCCAGCGTCAACGCCCATCATCTCGGCTTGGACTCGTGCGTATTCCTCAATGACAGGAGGAAGCAGCCCGGATGGCAGCGACGGGTGCGTATGGCGCGCCCATAGGTCGACTGGTGCGGTGTTGTCGTTCGCCGGCTGGGGAAGCGCTTTCTTGGTAATGTCACCGACCATTGCCGCAGCGGCCTCGCGCTGCTCGCCATGCTTTGCGCCGTGCTTGCCCCAGCAACGGGCAAAGTCCTTTCTGGCAAGTTCTTCCGTCGCGTATTTCGCGAGCCAGTCGCCGGATGCGGCAAGAAACAAGGCGAGTGCCGACTCGGCGGTGTGCCCGTCAAAAGCCAACTGCTCGACCACACGCGCGGCATGGGCGGAACGGTCGCCGACTTCATTGGCGGCCAAGAATGCAGCGGCCTTCTCGCCTACATCCAGCGAGGCTGCATCGGGAAGGTCGCCAACCGCAACCGGCGTGCACTCGGCAGCCGCGTGCATCCACGGAGCCAGCGCATCCGTCAACGCCTCAACGCTGGTAAGGCTGCCGTCCCATCCTTGCGCAACGATGACGCTAACAGGATCCGGCGAGCGACCGCGCTCCAGCTTTTTTCGGTTCGGCCAGTTCATTGTTCCGGGAACGCGCCACACGTGAGCGATGTCCGCGGTTCCGTGGTCAGAGCCGGTCGCCCGCTTCAGCGCGACGGCAAGCGGTTTAGCCTCACCCGGTGTTAGCGCCCGATCGAACAACCAAAAGGGCTGGCCGTTGCCGGGCGAGGTCTCCAGAATGATGTTAGGTTCAATCGGCAAGTCGCCGACTTTGCCGGTGTCTCCATCCATATCGGCGACAAGACCGAGTACGGCAACGATATCCGCCTCAGTGCCGCGTTTGCCGCGGGCGATACCCTTCTGCATGACCTGCAGGCCGACGTAAACGTTGGCGCCTGGCGTATCGAGATGCGCCGCGATTGCGTCAACCATGCCGTCGACATCGCCAATCGGGTGATGCGTGATTGTGCCAGGACGGTCATCGTCGGCAACGATAGAAGCATGGAAGGTCGAAACCACAAGCACGCCATCGATGCCGGCGGCAAGCTGGTGAAGGGTTTCGACGTGGACGCGGACTTCAGCGGCGGAATCTGTGGAGGCTTCTTTATGCTGCGCGCTGGTGCTGCTCACGGTTATTCTCTCCCAATGCGGCGCTCGCAGCGCGCACAATTTGATCTGCAATTTCGTTGTTAAAAGTCGCGGCGGCACAGCCGAACGCGGACGGCGCAAAGACGCGCCGCCTGCCATCTGGTTTTTCTGTGAGCTTCAGATTGTAGAGCCGCACGCCATCGACCAACTGAAGGTCGAAACGCGCGAGCGTCCGCCCATCGCCGGGTGGCGCGGGTCTAATTTCTAGGATGTGCATCTCTGCTCCGATTGAAGAACGGTCGATCGATCAGTTGCCACGCGGAATCGCCGAATGGTACGAATGAAGAACATTCGCTCATTTACTTCGGGACTTTTTCGGGACTTTACGTTCCAGAACGGGCGATTTGACCGCGCTTTGTTCTGAAAATGCGAGAGCAACCGCTGGGGCGGTTGAAAAATCTCTCAACAATTTCAGGATGTTAATGGTCGGAGTGGCCGGATTCGAACCGACGACCCCTTGACCCCCAGTCAAGTGCGCTACCGGGCTGCGCTACACTCCGGACCGCGGAAAGCCATATATATTCAAGGGTTGGGGTGCAAGCGCTAAAACGGCGCAGGAGAACAGAAGCCGATCATTCCTGTTCAATACCGTCACTGCCGGACAGAAAGTCCCACGGGAAGTCCCACGGATGTTCGCTAGGCGTTCCTGCAACGCGCGCTGTTAGAGTTCCGGCGTGACAGGCCAGTGAAAACCGCAAAGCCACCAACGCTGGGTTTCGACTACCTCGGATGTCGAATTGGCGCAAAAGCGGCCAAAGTTGAAACCCGCAGGACTAGCGATCGCCCTTGGCTTTTGCGTATCGATTGCCCCTCTTGAAACGCAAAAGCCCGCCGCACCTTCGGCACGGCGGGCTTTTCCCGGGCGCGGATCACTTCGATCGCGCGATCTCCTTTGCCAGGTCGCCAATATCGCGGCGAAGGTCCCCCACCTCGTCGACGAAGCGGTTGCCGACCTCGATCAGCCGATACATGGCCTGGCGCTGCTTTTCATTGTCAGCGCGCCCGGCGATCAGTTCCATTGTGTAGCCCTCGATCGAGGCGGCCAGCTCCTTGACCGCGCTGTTGTCGATGAGGGCACCGGCGACTTCGACCTGGCGCTCCGCCGGCGTAACTGTGCCGCGACCGAAGCGAAGGCCGAGCATCGCCAGGAGGCCGAGCAACGCCAATCCCACGAAATTGGCGATCGGCACCAACTGTTCGGCCGGAATGCCAAGGATCATCAACGCCTCCGCTGCGAAGCACCGACATCAGCCCATGCCCGAAAAAGGTTCCACATTTCGATCGTCATGAAGGTGAGGTAGACGATCACCCCGGTGCCGGAGCCATCGGCCGTCAGGACGGCAACGAGGACGCCGAGCGCAATTTGGCCCCAAAACACGCACGACGCGATGGAAGCCCCAGCCCTGAAATGGGGCGAGTAGCGGAAACCCTTGAAGGTGCCATTGACGATGAGCGCCCCGAGCCGAAGCAGGGCAGTCATGAGACAGACGTTGGCCCAGAAAGCTTCATTGCCGTAGGTAGCGATGATGGCCATCGACGGCGATCGGTCGAAGGTCAGCGGATCCATTGCCAGGCAACCGGACCAGCCGAACAGCGCTCCGGTCATGATCCATTCGGTGACGCGCATCCCGAAATGCTCGCGGATGCCGCCAGCGATGCGCAGCACGATCATGTCTTGAGCTCCGCTCGTCGCGCAGCGCTCGCCTTGGTGTGCAGATCGCATTCGGCGCGCGTGTAGAGCTTCACCGCGCAGCCTGGCGCCATGGTGCGGTCGATCTTGTTCTGGTCGGCAACGGTCTTGCCCTGTGCGCCGGCGAGGCTGTTACCGAGGGCCTGTCGTAGCGGCGTCACACCGCTGATGCCCGAAGTCGTACACGCCGCCAGCGTCAAGGCACTCGTCAAGAGACATGCGAGCGTCAATGCCCTTGTGAACCGCATTGGTATTCTCCCTTTCAATCTGGGTGCGCAACTCTTCGGCGCCCCAATGCTTGATGAGTGTGTAGCCGCCCCAGACCGCGCCCGAGACGGCGACGGCCAGGACGGCCCACGCGATGATGCCGGCCAGAGGCCGGGGGACGCCGGCGAAGCCTGCGACGAGCGAGATGATGGCGCCCATCAGCGCCGTGCCCCCGTCTTGAACGCCTCGACGCCCTTGGCCTCGCCATGGCGGGCGACCAGGAACAGCCCGCCGGCAACAGCCGCGATCGCCAGCATCCAGACCCATCCAGGCACGTCGCCAGCAGCATCCTTGACCGGCTGGATATAGCCGCTGGCGGCGCCGAGATTGCCGATGATGCCGTCGAAGAAGCTGCCGACCAGGGCGATGATGCCGGTGAAGAACGCGCCGACCTTGGTCAGCCAGTTCGTCTTCACCTCCGGCACCTTGTCGCGCACGACGTCGGCCGGCGCATCCGCGCGCGCCGCGGGAATGGCCCGCGGCTTGGCCTTCTGCAGGGACAGCAGCAGATCGTCATCGATGTCGTCACCGGCCGGCAGGCCATTGTCAGAGCGGAAGGCACGGATCGCGGCTGCAGTGAAGTCGCCGGCCTTGCCGTCGACGCCGCCAACCTCGGTATAACCGAGATCCTTCAGCTGCTGCTGGACGCGCTCAACCGTTGCCTTGTCGACGGGCGACACCACCGCGGCGATCGACACCGGCTCAGCCGAAACAGGATCCCCCGCTGCCGAGAAAGGCGTGTCCCTGATCTTTTGCCATTTGGCAAAGGCGGCGGCCATCTTGGTATCGTAGGCATTTTTTTTGTAGCCGGGACCATTCCAAGTCCTGGCGATGACCGGCCAGCGATGCGCGCGCAGATCGTCGTCGATCTTCCAAGCGACCAGGAGGCGCACTGTCGCCTCGAGATGGTTGGCCTCGGATGCCAAGAACGCCGTTACCAGCGCCTGCGGTGAAGTGTAGCCGGCATCGCGATGGTTCTCGCCGAGAATCTGGGTCAGGCCCCACGAAGCGGCCATCAACGCGATCGTCTCGTCGATTGCCATCGCTTTGACCAGGCGCGGGTAACTGTCCTTGGGATAGGGCTTCATGCCCCATTTCGGATAGGCGAGCCCAGCCTTGACCGCAGCGTCCCGCTTCATGCCCTTGCCGAGAAGCCGGTAAAAGACATGCGGTTCGAACAGCATCTTCGGCCGGCCGGTCGCATCAAAGCCGGATCCTGCCGCCTCGACGTCCATGAAGGCATGCAGTTCGTCCTCGCCAACGGCGATCTCTGCACCGATGCGCGGGATATCGATGTCTTGCAGGCGCACCGCGGCGCCCTTGAACGAAGTGTCCATGGGTTTTCCTTTCGAAGGATGATGGCTATGGTCGGGCCGGGGAGTGAGGGCGATGGCGAATTTCACAGTCGAGATGATGCGCGACGGCAGAGCCGTGAAGCGTGCCGAGGTTCAGGCGGGCAGCGATGTCGAGGCCGCGAAGGTCTGGGGACAGGTGAAGGTGCCGCTAGGCCGTGAGGCGGAGACCGGTGAATGGGTGCGGGTGACGCATCTGACCAGCGGTCGGACGAGTTGGTTTGCTGTTGAGACGTGAAGTCATCTCAGCTACAAGTTGCCCGCCGATAGGCGAAATGGGCGGGATAATACTTTGACACATCAATTCGGGGTGAAGCCGCGTCTTGTCGGGCTAGACATTGCGCGCATATTCGCAGCGCTCGCCGTCATGGTCTTTCACCTAGGTTTCTGGTCTTGGGCCGTGAAAGGGTCAACTCCGCAATCTGTGGTTCAGGGGGCGGCATCGTTCCCTGAATTGGCACCCTTCACCTTTTGGGGGCGTTTTGGCGTGGAGATATTCTTCGTCATATCGGGCTTCGTCATCGCTTTTTCTGCCGCGAGCGCCACGCCATGGCAATTCATCAGAGCGCGCTTCCTGCGCCTGGTTCCCGCTGCTTTTGTCTGCGCCACGATGACGTTTGTCGTCGCCATGACAATCGGTTTGCTACCGACGTCGACTTTGGTCGATCGATATATTCGAACGCTGACCTTCAACC
>NZ_RZOM01000277.1:0-6244 GCF_003999175.1 Mesorhizobium sp. M7A.F.Ca.ET.027.03.2.1
CTGCTTGGACAGACCGACTTTCAAATCCGTTGCCGCGTATATGGGTTCGCCATCCGCCTTCAGCCAGCCATCGGCGATGCCGAGCACCAGCCGGCCCCGCATCACGCGCTTGAAGTCGATGCCATATTCGACCTTCTTCACCGAGGGCGTGACCATGCCCTTGAATTTCACTTCACCGGTCGACAGCGCCATCCCCTTGCCGGGTTCGCCCAGCCAGCCAAGATAGAAGCCCGTCAATTGCCACATGGCGTCGAGGCCGAGGCACCCCGGCATGATCGGATTGCCGATGAAATGGCAGGCAAAGAACCACAGGTCCGGCTTGATGTCGAACTCCGCGCGGATGAAACCCTTCTCGAAGGCGCCGCCCGTCTCGCTGATCTCGGTGATGCGGTCGAACATCAGCATCGGCGGATAGGGAAGCTGGGCGTTGCCCGGTCCGAACAGTTCGCCGCGGGCGCAGGCCAGCAATTCGTCGTACTCGTAGCTGGATTTACCCGCCATCAATCTCATCCCCATATCGTTCCGGGCTATCGGGTGCCCTTGTCGTTGGTTTCCTAACACAATCTGTTTCAGGCCGGAAACCGGCGTTTGCGCTTAACCTGCTCGTCTGCCTGGGTCAATGCGCGCTATTGATCGCATTCGGACGACAGAATATATGTCCTGAGAGGTCCGGTTTCGGCAGACGTTCATTTTTTTGCCATTCTGGGCGTGTCTTGGGGCGGAACTGTGGGGTTCGACGAGAAGATGGACCTGGACGGCCGGAAGGAAAATGTCGCTGTGGACAAGCGGGTCCGTGAAGCTGGCCTGAGGCCGACGCGTCAGCGCATTGCGCTGGCCGATCTGCTTTTCGCCAAGGGCGACCGGCATCTGTCGGCCGAGGAACTGCACGAGGAGGCGGTTGCCGCCGGCGTGCCGGTGTCGCTGGCCACCGTCTACAATGCCCTTCACCAGTTCACCCAGGCGGGACTTTTGCGCATCCTCGCCGTCGAGGGCGCGAAAACCTATTTCGACACCAACACCTCCGACCACCACCATTTCTACATCGAAGGCGAAAACCGCATATTCGACATCGACAGTGGTCCGGTGACGGTCGCCAACCTGCCGGAGCCGCCGGAAGGGATGGAGATCGCCAATGTCGATATCGTGGTGAGGCTGCGCCCCAAACGCCGAGAATGACCGGCGAGGCCCCCTTACCGTGCCCGTGCTGTTGCTGCTCGGCGGGCACATGTGGGGCAATGCGGCCGCGATGGCGGTTGCGCTGATCTGGATCGCGCACATCGCCATCGACCGTGCGCTGGCCCATGGCCTGAAGCTGCCAACCGGCTTTCAGGACACCCATCTCGGCCGTATCGGGCGCTAGGCTGACCTGAATTTCAACACACCCAAACCGGGCCGTGAGGGATCGGGGTTAAGATTCTGGGTCAAGAATCAGTCCTTGACCCGTTCGCCGGGATAGGCGCCCCAGACGATCGACTGGGCAAGCCAGCCTGTGTGGCCATCGAATGTCATTTCGCACCACTGGCCGTCGCAGGATTTGATCGTGCCCATGACGCCCGGCTCGACCATCGCGACCACCCTTGCGTCCTTGTTGGGGCTGTTGAGAAGGTTGATCTGGGCACCCTTGCCGCGCTGCCACGGGGCAACGATTGCAGTGCGCCGGCCGGAAAGCAGCGACTGGTTGATCCAGCCTTCCGAACCATCGGCATCGCGCACGCGGCGCCATGTGTCGAATTCCTGGATGATCTCCATCGGCAGGCCGGCCTTCATATACATCCAGTCGACCGAGTAGTTGGCCCCGGGACCGACGCGCGAGTTGACACGGCCGGATTTCAGGCTGACGAAGCGCGGCAGCGGCAGGCCACTCGGACCAAGCGCGACGACGCCCTGGGCAGGTGCAGCGGCACTCTGCGCCACGGCAAGCGGAGAATAAAGCAGAGCGCCGAGAAATGCTGCGCTGAGGGTCAGGCGAAGCGACGCGAAACCAGACACTTTCATTCCTTTCGGCGCTTGCCCATCGGCCTCGGCGCCCCTTTTTCTTTGTCTTCGGCGGCACCGCTTGTTACAGGGAGTAATCGGCACCGCGACCGGCTTTCAGTTTCGCCGGTCTTGGTTAAAGAGGTCTCAACGAGGGAAACAATGGCAGGCAAAAAGAAGCCTCTCGTGGTCATCACGCGAAAGCTGCCCGACCCGGTCGAGACCCGCATGCGCGAGTTGTTCGACGCCAGGCTGAATGTCGAGGACAGGCCGATGACGCAGCCGGAACTGGTCGCGGCGGTCAAGGAGGCCGACGTGCTGGTGCCGACGGTAACCGACCATATCGACGCCGCACTGATCGCCCAGGCCGGCGACAACCTCAAACTGATCGCGAATTTTGGCAATGGCGTCGACAAGATCGATGTCGCGGCCGCGGCCAAGAGGGGCATCACCGTCACCAACACGCCGAATGTCCTGACCGAGGACACCGCCGACATGACCATGGCGCTGATGCTGGCGGTGCCGCGGCGGCTGGCGGAAGGCGCTAATGTGCTCACCGGTGACAAGAAATGGGCCGGCTGGTCTCCGACCTGGATGCTGGGCCGGCGCATCTGGGGCAAGCGGCTCGGCATTGTCGGCATGGGGCGAATCGGCACCGCCGTCGCCAGACGGGCCAAGGCTTTCGGCCTGTCGATCCACTATCACAACCGCCACCGCGTGCTGCCGGCCGTGGAGGACGGGCTGGAGGCGACGTATTGGGAAAGCCTCGACCAGATGCTGGCCCGCATGGATATCATCTCGGTCAACTGTCCCTCGACTCCGGCAACCTTCCATCTGCTTTCAGCGCGGCGGCTGGCGCTGCTGCAGCCCACCGCATATGTCGTCAACACCGCGCGCGGCGACATCATCGACGAGGAAGCGCTGGTCAAGCTGATTCAGGACGGCAAGATCGCCGGGGCCGGCCTCGACGTCTACGAGCATGAGCCGGCTTTGAACAGCAAGCTGCTGAAGCTCGCCGCCAAGAACAAGGTCGTGCTTTTGCCGCATATGGGCTCGGCGACGCTCGAGGGCCGCATCGATATGGGCGAGAAGGTCATCATCAATATCCGTGCCTTCGTCGACGGCCACCGCCCGCCGGATCGGGTGCTGCCGCTCAGGACCTGACGCTGTCGCGGCCCACAAACCCTAAGATAAACCTTACTAGATAGCTTTGCGCATGGTGATCGAGGTCGGCCTGGCATAGCCCTCATGCGCCGTCCGTTCAGTTTCGCGAAAGCCGAGGCGAGCAAAGGCCTCATGATTCCCGGTCAGCTCGATCCGCGTCTGAAGCGCGACGGCGGCCTTGCCGCGGCTACGGGCAAGGTCTTCGACTGCCTGCATCAGCCGCCGGCCAATGCCTTGTCCCTGGCGGTCCGGCGCGACCGCGAACTTGCCGACATAAAGGTCCGCCGCCCTCTCAAGGGCAAAGACGCAGCCGACGATCCTGTCGCCCTGCACCGCCACGAAGCCGGTCTCCAGCCGCGCCTTGTCGCTCAGGGTGTCGGCGGTCAGATGGTGGGCCGAGGAGGGCGGGTCGACAACGCCGTCCATCGAAGCGAAAGCGCGCATGATCAATGCGAGCACATCGTCCCAACGGTCGAAATCGGTCGGGATCCGCGTGATGGAGACAGCTTCGTTCCGGTCCAAGAATTCAGCTTCTCTTGTAGCGGATGGTGTCGAAGCGCGCCGCCAGCGCATCATAGAGCAGCAGCCGGCCGACCAGCGGCTCGCCAATGCCGGTGATCAGCTTGATCGCCTCCATCGCCTGCAGCGTACCGACGACGCCGGTCAGCGCGCCAAGCACGCCGGCTTCGGCACAGGACGGCACCAGGCCCGGCGGTGGCGCCTCGGGAAACAGATCGCGATAGCTTGGGTTGGGCTTGCCGTCCTTGCCGTCTTCGAATGGCTTCAGCACCGTTACCGAACCATCGAAGCGTCCGACGGCGGCATGCACCAGCGGCTTGCCTTCGCTCGCGCAGGCATCGGCCACGGCATAGCGCGTTTCGAAATTGTCGGAACCGTCGACGACGATGTCATAGCGGGCGACGAGGGCGGGCGCATTGTCCGTGGTCAGCCGGAACGTATGCGGTTCGACTGTGGTGTTGGGATTGATGCGAGCGATTGCCGCCTTGGCGCTCTCGGTCTTCAGCAGGCCGACAGTGTCGGTACCGTGAATGACCTGGCGCTGCAGGTTGGACAGCGAAACGGTGTCGTCATCGACCACGCCGAGTGTGCCGACGCCGGCGGCGGCAAGATATTCAAGCACCGGCGCGCCCAGTCCGCCAGCGCCGATGACCAGCACCCGGGCCTGTTTCAGCCTTTGCTGGCCGGCGCCGCCGATCTCCGGCAGCACGATGTGGCGGGCATAGCGTTCGATCTCGTCTGCGGTCAGGGCGGCAGTGGTCATTGCCTGATCATACAGGGACGGAAAAACCTTGTCAGGGGCCTTCGGTTGGCCCAACCGTCCCATGGTCGACAGTCAGGAATTGCGCGCGTCCCTGGAGACTGGAAAACAGCGCAGCATCGGTTCCTGTCATGAACGCCTGGCAGTTCAGTTCCTCCAGGATGGAGAACAGCGCCGCGCGCCGCCCGCTGTCGAGATGCGCGGCGATCTCGTCGAGCAGCAGGATCGGCGTCATGCCCGACATTTCGCCGGTCAGCCTTGCATGCGACAGCACGATGCCGACCAGCAGTGCCTTCTGCTCGCCGGTCGAGCAGAGTTCGGCCGGCATCGCCTTGGGGCGGTGTCCAACCACCAGATCCGAACGGTGCGGGCCGTCGAGGGTGCGCCCGGCGGCGCGATCGCGCTCACGGCCCCCGGCAAGCGTCCGACGGAAGCGCTCCTCGACATCGACCGCCGGCGCGGCGGCGATTTCGGCTTCCAGATCGCCCGAAAGGCCGATATCGGCCCGCGGAAATGGTCCCGTGTCGGGCAGCCTGTCGATCATGGTGGCGAGCAGGCGCACCATTTCGGCCCGCGCCGCGGCTATCGCCACGCCGGTTTCGGCCATCTGCGTCTCGATAGCGTCGAACCAGCGGTCGTCCCGGGAGTTTTCGGTAAGCAGACGGTTACGACCGCGCATCGCCTTCTCGTAGTCGATCGCACGTTGCCCGTGCCCGGGATCGATCGCCAGCACGAGCCGATCGAGAAATCGCCGGCGATCCGCGGCCGGTCCGGTGAACAACGCGTCCATGGCTGGCGTCAGCCACACCACGCGCAGCCATTCCAGCATGTCTTCGGCCGAACGCGCCGACGCTCCGTTGATGCGCACCCGCCTGCCGCCTTCGCCGGCGGTGTCGCCGCCGGAAATGCCTGTTCCGATCTCGACCTGGCCGTCAGGTCCGTCGAGCCGGGCATGCAATGCAAAGCCGCCGTCGCCGCCCTCGCGTGCGACATCCACGTAAGGGGCGCGGCGCAAACCACGCCCCGGTGTCAAAAGGGAGATTGCTTCGAGGAGATTGGTCTTGCCGGCGCCGTTGTCGCCGGAAAAAACCACGGCACCTGGCGCCAGATCGATCGTCAGCGCCGCGTAGTTTCGGAAATTGGTAAGTGTAAGCTTACTTATGTGGTTCTGTGCCGGCAACCGCTATCCGCCTATAGAGCGTTCCATCGTTTCACGGAAACGCAAAACCAATCTATCTCTTTGTTTTAACGCAATTCCCAAGGGAAAGCGCTATGCGCTTTTCCCGGGAAAACCGCTTCACACTTTTCCTGGAATTGCTCTAGAAGTTGCCGTAAATATCGCGCTTGCCGGTCCACAACAGGACCGAAGTGCTGACACCGCGCCGCTACACCCGCATCGGCATCAGCACATAGAGTGCGGTCTCGTCGGCCATGTCGTGGATCAGCGTCGGCGAGCCGGCGTCGGCCAGCATGAACTTGGCTTCCGTGCCGGTCAGTTGCGCGGCAACGTCGAGCAGGTACTTGGCGTTGAAGCCGATCTCGATCGGATCGGATGAATAGTCGGCGGACAGCTCTTCGGTGGCGCTGCCTGAATCGGGATTGTTGACCGCAAGCGTCACCTGACCCTCGCTGATCGACAGCTTCACCGCGCGGCCGCGTTCGGAAGAGATGGTCGAGACGCGATCGACAGCGGCGGCAAAACTCTGGCGGTCGATGATCAGCTTCTTGTCGTTGCCGGTCGGAATGACCCGCTGATAGTCGGGGAAGGTGCCGTCGATCAGCTTCGAGGTCAAAACCACGCTGCCGATCGTGAAGCGGATCTTGGTG
>NZ_RZOM01000278.1:0-6241 GCF_003999175.1 Mesorhizobium sp. M7A.F.Ca.ET.027.03.2.1
ACCAGGAACACCGCGCCGACCGGATCACCACCGCGCTCTGCGATCCAGCAGAAATCGCGGCCGGGCACGAAATTGCGAATGAAATCGGCGCCGATCTCGGCGAGCATGGCCTCGAACTCGATCGTCCAGCCATATTCCTCGGCATAGAGTTGGGCCTGGCGCTGCACGACCCAGCCGACATCGCCGACGCGATGCGGCCGCAACGTCACCTCGCTGCTGTCACGGGTGGGATCGCCCAGCAATTCCCCCGCCTTGCGCAAGGCGCTGCGCAGTTCATGCAACCTGTCGTCGGGGACGCTTTCGATCAGCCGCGCCGTGTCCCGATCGGCCGCCGCCTGCAGTCTGGCAAGCGCTGCCTCGCCTCGTGAGGTCAGCGAGAGGACCCTTCGACGCCGGTCAGCCGGGTCCGTTCTGGCCTCGGTCAGCCCCTGGCCCGCGAACTTGCGCAGGATCCGCGTCAGATAGGCGGCATCGACACGCAACTGTCTTGATATTTCGGAGGCCGCCGGGCCATTCTCCAGCCGAAAAGCACCAGCCAGGAAACCTCGCTCGCCCGCGATTTCGGCGGAAGCCGGGTTGCTGCGGTGACCCAGCTCGAACAGCACGCGCGCCTCGGTCAAAGTGAATGCACTTTGTGTCAGCGTCTCGTCGAGAAGGCCGACGGTGCGCGTGTAGAAGCGATTGAAGCGCCTGACATCGGCCACCAATGCGTTGCGTTCGTCCAACATCCGCAGCCACTCCTGAGGCAGCCGTATTTTCCAAAATTAGTGGACGGAGTCAATTAAATTTTGAGCCAGAGAGGCCAGCCATTGCGCTCGCGCGCAGTTCCCAGGTTGCATTCCTCACGCCACGCGCCAGATTCAAAACGAGACAGGCTTGGAGAGATTCATGGCTGATCGTCGCAGGGAAGTGCTGACGCGGGTCTACGGCAATGTGCAAGGCGTCGGCTTCAGGGCCTGGGCTCGGGATCAGGCCACGAGCCTTGGCCTTGCGGGCTGGGTCCGCAATGAGGCGGATGGGTCTGTAACGGCCCAGATCGCTGGGCTCGATGAGGCGGTCTCGACAATGATCGAGCGCCTCTGGAAAGGGCCGGCCGGGGCTTCGGTCTCCAGGGTCGACGTCGAGGACCTGGCAACACAACACGCTCTTGTCGGGTTCAGGATCATTGCCTGAGCGCGCCGCCTTGAATTAATCGAACGTTCGTTTTATTATCACTCCACAGAGGAGCTGACATGGCGCGCACGACCGGATCCGATGGCGAAAAGACCGAAGCGACCATCCGTGGGGCGGCGGTCAACCTCATCGCGCGGTTTGGCTACGAAGCAATGTCGATGCGCCAGCTTGCCGCCGAGGTCGGCGTCCAGGCGGCCGCGCTCTACCGCTATTTTCCAACCAAGGAAGAGCTTCTGTTCACGCTGATGCGCGAGCACATGGAGGGTCTGGCCACAGCATGGGAAGCAGCCCGCCCGGCGGACGCAGATTCGGCGCAACTGCTCTCGGCGTATGTGCGCAATCACATCGCCTTTCATATCGAGCGACGGCACGCCACGCATGTGTCGAACATGGAATTGCGCAGCCTGTCGCCCGAACGGCTGACGCAGATCCTGCGCATGCGCACTGCCTACGAAAAGGAACTGCGCACTATTTTACGCGATGGCGCCGAGACGGGCACCTTCAGCATCGACGACACCGGGCTGACCGCCATGGCACTGATCCAGATGATGACCGGCGTCATCGTCTGGTTTCGGCCGGGCGAGCGGCTATCGATCGCCGAAGTCACGGCGACATATCTTTCAATGACAATGCGCCTGGTTGGCGCGAGGATCGGTACCTACAGCGCCGCGCGTCCCTTCGGACGCGCAAAGGACGCTGTAGCATTTTGATTTTGCGCATGACCCCGAAAATCAAAGTCGATTTTCGGGGTCATGCGCGGGGAGGAACGGCATGTACACGAACACACTCAGCTTCGGGCATGACGAGGAGATCGAGGCGCTGCGCGACTTGGTGCGGCGCTTCGCCCAGGACCGGATCGCTCCGATCGCCGCCGACATCGATCGCTCGAACGAATTTCCGGCGCATCTGTGGGGTGAACTCGGTGCGCTCGGCCTGCTCGGCATCACGGCCGATCCCGATTTCGGCGGCAGCGGCATGGGCTATCTCGCGCATGTGATCGCCGTCGAGGAAATCTCGCGCGCTTCGGCCTCGGTCGGCCTCTCCTATGGTGCTCATTCCAATCTCTGCGTCAACCAGATCAACCGCTGGGGAACGCCAGCGCAGAAGGGAAAATTCCTGCCGCCACTGTGCTCGGGCGAGCGGGTCGGCGCGCTGGCGATGTCGGAACCCGGCGCCGGCTCGGACGTCGTCTCGCTCAAGCTGCGTGCCGAAAAGCGCAACGACCGCTACGTGCTCAACGGCACCAAGATGTGGATCACCAACGGGCCTGACGCCGAGACCCTGGTCGTCTACGCCAAGACCGACCCGGACCTGAAATCGCGCGGCATCACCGCCTTCATCGTCGAGAAAGCGATGGCCGGGTTTTCCGTGGCGCAAAAGCTCGACAAGCTCGGCATGCGCGGCTCCAATACCGGCGAACTGGTTTTTTCGGATGTCGAAGTGCCGTTCGAAAACGTGCTGCACGAGGAGGGCCGTGGCGTCGAGGTGCTGATGTCGGGCCTCGACTATGAGCGCACCGTGCTTGCCGGCGGCCCGATCGGCCTGATGGCGGCATGCCTCGACGTGGCGATCCCCTACGTGCATGAGCGCAAGCAGTTCGGCCAGGCGATCGGCGAGTTCCAGCTGGTGCAAGGCAAGCTGGCCGACATGTACACGGTGATGAATGCCGCGCGCGCCTATGTCTATGCCGTTGCCGCCGCCTGCGACCGCGGCCAGACGACACGCAAGGACGCCGCCGGCTGCGTGCTGTTTGCCGCCGAGAAGGCGACGCTGATGGCCCTCGACGCCATCCAGCTGCTTGGCGGCAATGGCTATATCAACGACTATCCGACCGGCCGCCTGCTGCGCGACGCCAAGCTCTACGAGATCGGCGCCGGCACCAGCGAAATCCGTCGCTGGCTGATCGGGCGCGAGATCATGGCCGAGGGGGTGTAGGTATGGCCACATTGCAAACCCAGATCTCTCCTTCCTCCGAGGCATTCCGCGCCAATGCCGAGCGCATGCGGGCGCTGGTCGCCGACATTGCGGAGAAGGCGGCGGCCGTCGAGCGCGGCGGCTCGGAGGAAGCGCGCGAGCGGCATGTTTCGCGCGGCAAGCTGTTGCCGCGGGAGCGTCTCGCCCAGTTGCTCGACACCGGCTCGCCCTTCCTCGAGATCGGCCAGTTCGCGGCATGGTCGATGTATGGCGAGGAGATCTCTTCGGCCGGCATGATCGCCGGCATCGGCCGCGTCGAAGGCACCGAAGTCATGGTCGTCGTCAACGACGCCACGGTGAAGGGCGGCACCTACTATCCGCTGACCGTGAAGAAGCATTTGCGGGCGCAGGAGATCGCGCTGCAGAACAATCTGCCTTGCATCTACCTCGTCGACAGCGGCGGCGCCAACCTGCCCAACCAGGACGAGGTGTTTCCCGACCGTGAGCATTTCGGCCGCATCTTCTACAACCAGGCCAACATGTCCGCCGCAGGCATTCCGCAGATCGCCTGCGTCATGGGTTCCTGCACGGCGGGCGGAGCGTATGTGCCGGCGATGTCCGACGAGACGATCATGGTGCGCAACCAGGCGACCATCTTCCTCGGCGGTCCGCCGCTGGTGAAGGCGGCCACTGGTGAAGACGTCAGCGCCGAGGATCTCGGCGGCGCCGATGTGCACACGCGGGTTTCCGGTGTTGCCGACCACTATGCACTCGACGACGACCATGCGCTCGCCATTTGCCGACGCATCGTCAAAAACCTGAATCGGAACAAGACTGTAAGTCTGAACTTACAGAAATCGATTCCGCCGCTTCATCCCGCGGATGAACTGTACGGCATCGTGCCTACCGACCTGCGCCAGCCCTATGACGTCCGCGAGGTGATCGCGCGCATCGTCGACGGTTCCGAATTCGACGAGTTCAAGCAGAACTACGGCACCACGCTGATCACCGGCTTTGCCCATCTGCATGGCATGCCGGTCGGCATCATCGCCAACAACGGCGTGCTGTTTTCCGAAAGCGCTGTGAAGGGCGCGCACTTCATCGAGCTGTGCTGCCAGCGTAAGATCCCGCTTGTCTTCCTGCAGAACATCACCGGCTTCATGGTCGGTCGAAAATATGAAGCAGGCGGCATCGCCAAGGACGGCGCCAAGCTGGTGATGGCGGTCGCCACCGCCAGGGTGCCGAAGATGACTGTCATCATCGGCGGTTCGTTCGGCGCCGGCAATTACGGCATGTGCGGCCGCGCCTATTCGCCACGCTTCCTGTGGATGTGGCCGAACGCCCGCATCTCGGTGATGGGCGGCGAGCAGGCGGCAACGGTGCTTGCCATGGTCAAGCGCGAAGGCATCGAGCGCAAGGGCGGAGAATGGAGCGCCGAGGAAGAGGCGAAATTCAAGAAGCCGATCCTGATGAAATACGAGCATGAGGGCCATCCGCTCTATTCGTCCGCACGCCTCTGGGACGACGGCATTATCGACCCTGCGAAGACGCGCGACGTGCTGGCGCTCAGCCTGTCCGCTGCGCTCAACGCCGAAATCGAGGACACGCGCTTTGGCGTGTTTCGGATGTGAGAATGGACGGTCAACTTCGACGGCCAAACGGCGGAACTATAGCGGCAGGCCGTTGCTGCCGTGCGAAAAGGCTGAACTGTATGGGCCAATCGATTCATCAGCATAAGCGGCTTCGATTCTCAAACAGTGAACTGGCGGCGAGGCAAAATATTCGCTACTGCTTATCCAGCATGGGGCAATGGGGACGGGCTGAAAATGAAACTGAAATATTGCCAGGGAACGGCTGCTTCGATACTTTCTGTATTTCTAATATTAACAGCGACCGACGCCGGCTCGGCGGAATCGCTCGCAGGACGCAAGGGAGACGTGCGTTTTCCGCCGACCTTGGGTTCGGGCGAATGCAACGTTGCCTACAAGGGTTATGTCGCGGCGAGCGGTCATTCGGCCTACGCTACAACCTTTTATTCGCGTGTCGTCGACCTCTACATTGTCTGCGGGACGAAGCTCAACGCGCCGTCCCAGAAGGCGGCGGAAGAGACGGCGCTGCGCAATTGCCAAGCCGGCTTGACACGGTGGAAGCTCAAGACCGCGAGTGGCGGCTGCGCAATCTCGTCATCGAAATAAGCAACCAGCCGAGACTTTTTTGCGAATGGGGGAAGCAGTAAAAATCCTGGACCTGCAAAGGAGCAGCCACCTCTATAGTGGCAGGCTTGCTGATCGTGGCGGCCCCCACCGCCGCCATGGCCGGATCGCTGGCAGGCAGCAAGGGCGACGTGCGCTACCCAGTGACCATTCCTATAGGAACCACCGGGGGCTGCGGGAAGGCTTACGCAGCGTATCTCGCAGCCGCAGGCCATTCGGCTTTCGCGGCGACGCCAATCGTTCCGGCGACCGAGTACTTCGTTTGCGGCGTGAAGCTGAATGCATCGTCGCAGAAGGCGGCTGCGGAACTGGCACTGAAATCCTGTCAGGCCAGCAAAAGCAAATACAAGGTTACCGTTGCCGGCGCCTGCAGCATCGCCGCGTCCAAATAGGCCGGAAAACGCCCGGTTTTTCTCGTTGGGTAAGACAAGATGAAATCCACGAATTCCAGGCGAACAGCCATGGCGATATTGGCCGGATTGCTGACGGTCGCCGCGTGCGGCGCGGGCATGGCCGGCTCACTCACTGGAAGCGAGGGAGACAAGCGTTTCCCGCCGTACCTGCCGCGAAATCCCAAGGATCCCTGCACCAAGACCTACAAGGCCTATGTCGCGGCCGGTGGCCATTCAGCGTACGCAACCACGCCCTACGCGCGGATAATGTCGTCGTACATAGTTTGCGGCGGTCACCTCAACGCACCATCTCAAAAGAGGGCCGAAGAGTTGGCGATGAAATCCTGTCAGTCAACCCGCGGCCACTACAAGGTCACGACCGGCGGCGCCTGCGAGATCGCTGCCTCCAAATAGGCTGGCGCCTGCCAGAATGGCGCTGCTGCCCGAGGCAAAACCGGGAGGCTCCATGTTCGCCAAGATCCTGATCGCCAATCGCGGTGAGATCGCTTGCCGTGTCATCCGGACGGCGCGCAAGATGGGTGTGCGCAC
>NZ_RZOM01000279.1:0-6233 GCF_003999175.1 Mesorhizobium sp. M7A.F.Ca.ET.027.03.2.1
GATCTGAATTTTACTTTGGTTGAAATGTCGGCCTCCACCGCAGTTTGCGCCGCTGGCCTTTGGTCGGGGATGCATGTGTCCGGGCAGGCAGCTTGGTGTCGATGTCGATAGGAATTTTTTCTTGACGGGTGAGGGCAGCTATGCTACATTTCTGCCTATGGTGCTGATTTGCGCCAGTGACCCGCCGCACAGTCGTCACCCGCAAGATCTCTCGCCCGCAAGATTTCTACGCCGCGCGTGGTTCGGCTGGCCTGGGCTTGACCATTGTGGCGAGCACGATGCCGCCGACGATGAAGGCCGCGCCGACCAGATCGTAATCGTGCAAGCCCTCGCCGAGCAGCAGATAGGCGAGCATGGCCACGAACACCGTCTGCAGGTAGAGCAGCATGCTTGCCCGGCTTGCGCCGAGCGTTTGCACGCTTTTGTTGTAGAGATAGTACATCAAGGCGCCGCCGGGGCCTGCCAGATAGGCGAGCGCGAGAAGGCTGTGGGCGTTCATGGCGGAGCGTTCGTCGTTGAACAATTCCCACAAATGGAAAGGCAAGGCGACCAGCGCACCGGCGCCAAGCAGCAGCACCACCATCGGCAGGAGTTCGATGCCGAATTTGGCACGGCGCAAAAGCACGGTGTAGAGGCCCCAGCAGAACGCGCTGCCGACAATCCACAACTCGCCGGCGTTGACCTTGAGTTGCAGCAGCGCCGTCAAATTGCCGTGGGCAACGATGAAAACCGGCAAGCGCAACCAGCGCGCCAAGCGACTTCCACAGCCCGAGCGGCTCGCCAAGCACGAAACGGGCGAGCACCATCGTCATGACAGGCGACAGCGCCATGATGATGCCGGCCGTGGTGGCGTCGGTGTGGTTGAGGCCATGGTAGATCATACCCTGGCACAGCGTCAGGCCGATCGCCCCCACGGCGACGACCTCCACGGCGCGCGTTCGCAAAAGCCCGATCATCGCGCCGTGATGACGGTGCACAATCGGCAGCAGGATGGCGCAAGCAAGCGTCAGCCGCCAGAAGCAGAGGCCCCAGGGCGGCATTTCAGGCGCCACCCATTTGGCCGCGATATAGACACCAGCCGAAAGCAACCAGCACAGGACGGCGGCCGGATAGCCGGCCAGGGAGGATATGGGGCGCACGGGTTGCGCGGCTTGATGCGCTATCGGCGCTGCCTGCATGTCATGCCCCCTTCGATGATTTCGGCCGGACAACATAACCTGTGTCGTTGGGTCGTGCATCCGTTTTGAAAGGGTGGGGAGGAATGCGCGTTCGGCCGGCAGACGGCGGAATTTGGGGACGTTTATACGCGGAGGCTGCGGATGAGCATGAGCGAAAGGTGCAGTATTTTAGGTGGCATTCGAGGGTAATCTGATGTGCATCAATTTGGAAGGCTAGAGATGGAGCCTTGCTTACGATTCTTCAGGATCCTCCTCCAGTGCGCATCTAAAACTATCGTGGCGAGAATGTCCGAGAGCATTCTCAAATGACCATGCTCGGCATCGTCGAAATGCTTCTGTCCAGAATTTATGGCCGCGTATACACGGCCAGTAGCGGCGAGAATTAAATCGTCAAGACGGCCACTCATCATCAGACCCTGTTCCAGAAGGAATCCGTAGTCATCTCCACGCCAGCGTCCGCCTTGTTTTTCTGCTGAGAAAATTGACGAACACATCCTACGATGATGTCTTCATGATCATGGTAGCGGTCAGGTGGCGTGGTCGCAGCGATTTGATCGATCACCTCATTCAAGTCGGCAGCCAGGCTAAAGGGTTGTGGGAGAAATCTGCCGCTGTGCGGATCCCATCCGACTTGCCAATTGTGTTTAATATGGCTCAGTCGTCTAAGCACCATGCCGGGCACAAACAGACTCCGCGCAAAGAAATCGCGAATTGCTCCGGTGGTAGCTTGGTCATGAAGACCCGCTCTCGATTTTCTATGGTAAGAATTCGTCAAGCGACTGGAACACACCCGCACTTTTCCAGAGAGCTCGGTTGCCGATGACATATACGGCTTCCTTGGCCCGTGTGACGGCGACGTTCAGCAGGTTGGGCCGTCCACCAGCCCATCCTCGTGCTCCGCGTTGCTCGGCATTGGGTGCTCCAAGGATGAAGAAGACCGCCTCGGCCTCCCGCCCTTGGACCGTGTGGACTGTTCCGACACGCTCGTAGACCCAAGCGAAGGGATTCTCGACCCATCCGTCAAGCAACCCGCTTGTGCGCAGCATTTCACGCATACGGTCCTGCACCACCACAAAAGGGGTCACAATGTAAAAGTCAGGCGTGATGTCTTGCTGGCGAAGCTGCCGGAGCAAACCTAGCAATACTTGGCCCTCCTGCTGGCACCATTTCTCCTGCCCGTGTCCTTCCACATCGACCCACCGTGACGGACCGAGTACGTTCCTGATAGCCGAGGTCTTTGCAGTCCTCGCCTGAACCATCAAGTTCTCATAGGCAATTGCGTTTGACAGGCCGAACATCGGCTCTTCGCATCGCCGATGAACCAGAAGTGGTACCCCGACTTCCCGCATGCCAAGTTTGGTTTCGAAGGTGCCGTAATATTCCGTCGCGCTGTCGGCCAGTGTTTGGACAGATGCTCCCGGCGGGCTATAGATCACGGGATCGACCCCGAATTGGTGACACATCGCCTCGGTCAATTGATCTGGCAAGACCACGACAGGTTCGATCTGAATCGGATCGCCCACAACGATAGCTCGCTTCGTTCTTATTAAAGCGCCGACAGCCGCCTGCGGTAGGGCCTGACCGGCTTCATCGACAAGAAGCCAGCCGAATTCTTCGGGTCCGCTCTTGGGGAACATGCGGGAGACTGACGCGAACGTCGTGGAAACAACTGGCACGAGAAGAAAGAGAGTCGACCACAGGTGGGGGATAAGTGCGTCCTTTTCTTCACTGCCAAGTGATCGAGTGCCAAACCCGTCTATCAGCGCATTCAGATTGTGACGAATTGGCTGCGCCGCCCCGTCGACAAATGCCCGATGTAGCGCCATCCCCGCCTCAAAGACATCATTGCGAAGCCGCGCTGTTTTTTTATCTAACCACGGCGCGGTGATTTGTTTATCCGCGTGCCGCAGCTCGAAAAACTCCTCTGATATAGGAGTTCCGGGATACTGGTGGACAAGAGATACGTAGCGTTGTTTGTCTTGATCCAACGCTGACGTCTCGCGCGCTTGCGTCTTTCGCAGCCTCTCGAAATCCGCTGCCAATCTTGAATGTTCGGAAATCTTTGCATCGACGACCTTCTTCGATGCAGCAAACAGATTCCTTGCGTCAGTCAGTGTTGTCAGCACCGCGCCGTGCTCTGCCTGCCACGCGCGGTATGTGGTCGTTCGGAAAACACGGCTCAAGAAACCGGGACGGGAATGCAAGGCGCCAGCGGCATCGCGCTCAGAGGTCTCTAAAAGTCTTTGCTGTTTTTGATGGATCAGAGTTGCTGCCTGAGCGACATCTTCGGCACGACTGACCGTGGGCTGCAGAGACGCAATCTCAGCCTCAACCTGTGCGATAGCTGCCTGTCCCTTTGCGATACAAAAGATTATGAATCTGTTGCAGGTCCGCGAGTGCTTTCTTCGCCTCGGTGAGCACCGCTGTAAACCGCTGGCGCGCCTTGCGCCACCTCCGCAAGGCCTCCTCATGATCTGCTGGCGGGCGTTCCTGTGCAACGACACGAGGCGGTCTTTGCCGTGTCCCGTCCTCGGTCTTTTCGTTGATCAGCTGCGGGTTGCCGCTTGCCTGCTGCAAATAGCGCTGGAAGCCGACATCCTCATCCCACCAGAAGGTTTGCCGGAAATCGTTTCTGTTTCGGGCGTTTCCGAGAACTGCTGCAATGACGCCCCAGCTATCGCGCGCCAGCAGCGCATCTGAAACCGTTTTGAAGTAACGCAGTTCCGTAGCATCGGCGGCGATAGCGCCCATCCCTGGCAATTCAGCGCTGACATTTTCGACCGCCTTGTTGTTCGAGGAGGCGACGATGATTTCATGCCCCCGAAGCTTGTCGTGGAGCTTGTAGAGGTGAATGAAAGAATTCCCTCTTTTGAGTTTTTGACCGGAAGGCGAAAACGCATCCTTCGGATCGCTAAAGGAACAAAGAAGCTCCGCCCGCTTGGTGACGATAGCAGCCACAACGTCTCGTAAGAGGGTTGTTTTGCCTGTACCCGGCGGACCGTTGACGGCAACAATTCCATCTGTTTTCAAATCGTGCAGTCCCAGATTGACGGCACATTGCTGGAGCATCGCCAAAGGATGTCGTCCGGCGCCGGGCCAGGAACCTAGGGGAAATTTTGCAGGCTCCAACGCATCTGCTATCGCGCGGTTGTCCGTCATTAAATTTCGGCGAGCTTTCGGCTTCGTAGCGCCGATGTAGCGGTTGAAATTACCCGTAGCTTTGCCGTCGGCAGCCAACGCCTGGGCTCGGGCAAGGTCTTCCAGAAAGAATGAATTCAGCAGGATCGATTCAGGAGGATCTTGCAATCTGAAATACTGGTACGAGCGGACTGCGAATACAGGCGCTTTGGTAAAGCGAGAGTCGATTCCGATTTTCGCTACCAGCCAGCGATAGGCCGCTTCGATTGCATTTCGAGTCAGAGGCTTCGGCCGCCCTTCATCATCTTCGGCTACGACCCTTTGGCCAAGCTCTTCAGTTAAACGCCGCTCGATTTGAGACCACGTGCCGAGGTCTCTCAGGTGTCCGGCTAAGGCCACCGGCATACCCCAGCCGAAACTGGAAATAGCTACGGCATCGGCTTCAACGGGACGGCCCTCACGATCAACCATGATGGTTGCAAGCACAGCCTCGCCCCGCGCTGACGGTCTCTCAGTTCTGCTATCGGTGTAGACTTGCAGAAGCGCGGAAACGGCAGCCTCCATGTCAACGCTGCCCAGAATGATCTGATAGTAGAGTTTCTGGTTGGGGCGGCTGCGCTCTCCGCCGCTCTCCCATGGAAGGTCCGGCTTGTCGAGCTGTGCAATTCGGGAGCGATCGCCGCCGGCTAGGTCCTCAGGTTTGCGGAAGGACGGGGGCGAAAGCACCTCCATTGCGGTCCATGTTGACAACACATCGGCTGCGTTGTTCGTGATGGGTGGCCGCTGGAGTAACGATCGCGATGCTGCCGGGGTCGGCTCTTTTTCCGGTTGCGAGGGTGGTTCGATCGTAACTTGCTGTAAGGGCGTTGCCATTACCCTGACGGCCGGCGCGACGGCGGCGGCAGTAGCATCCTCATTCCGAATGCCGTTGCGGTGCTGGGGTGTTGTCTTTGGATTCGTTCCAGCTGCCTGTATCGCTCGGCGTTTTAGTTCCTGCGCGCGAGGGACAGTTCGCTCGGCTAGCTCGGCAATCAGAATTTTCAGAAAATTCGGATCATCGCGTTTTTGGTCGAAGAGCTTTTCAAGCTCCGCTACCCCTTTTTGTATCAATGGTCTTGGAGGCATAATTCTTCTGTCGTATCCTAGTCTTCTAAGATTTCCGGGAAATTTCTTCTTAGAATCAATTTATCAAGATTTCCGACGAGACGTCCATCAACCCCGTCAGGTGCTTTGAATGCGTGCGTTCATTTGTGCCTCTTCGTCACTACCTAAGTCCATAGTGAACCTACCGAAAATGTTCGCCGTTGCCAGCGCTTCAGGCACCATCTGGCGCTGTCAGGAATTTGCCTTCCCGACCCCGTCCACCCCCTCCCATTAACCATTCGTTAACCATTCCCTCGCTAGCGTTTACCTCTCAGTAAGGATTCGCCAGCCGTGACCTTTGCCGCCCCCCTCGAGGCCAAATCCATTCGTTTTCGCGCCCGCTCTTTCGTCGCTTTCACGCTGACGCCAGAAGCGCCTTTGGACGTGTGGCTTGAGGGGCTGGATCACTGGATCGGCAACTCGCCCGGCTATTTTGCCGGCCGCCCGGTGGTGCTTGATCTCAACACCTTGAAGCCCGATGTCGCGGCGATCGAATCGCTGGTCGGCGTGCTTGGCCATCGCGGCATCCGCATCTACGCCATCGAGCTCGACGGCCACACCGCACTCGCGCCCAACCTGCCGCCGGTGCTGGTCGGCGCCAAGGAGGCGACGACGGATGGGTTGCTGCCCCGCGAGGCGCGGGCGCAGGGTGTCGACAAGGCCGAGGGCAGGGCGCCTGAAGCCGGCCCGGACAAGGACAAGGTCGGCAAGGCTGACGCAAGCAAGGCGGGCGATAGCGAGCCGCAGGTTGAAGCTTCGGGCACGCTGATGATC
>NZ_RZOM01000027.1:0-14749 GCF_003999175.1 Mesorhizobium sp. M7A.F.Ca.ET.027.03.2.1
CCTGCGCTCCACCGGATTTGGCCACACTGTCGGCTGTGGTATCGGCACGGGATATCTCACCTCGGATACCGGGGTGACGGCGGACTGGCTGTCATCAGGGTCATTCGAGATCGAGATTGCCGGAGAGCTCTATTCCGCCATAGCTTCTCTGCGGCCATTCTTTGACGCAGGGCGCAGCCGCGTGAAGGGCGAGTGGCGCGACGCCGGGGAGTTGATCGCGCCTGAGTTTCTCAAGGCCTGATTCTTGCACCTGGCCATCGTCAACAGATCATTTGGACTCTTCGCCAATGTCATCAGACCAGTCTATGGTCCTTTCGCTGTCATGCGGGGACCAGCCAGGCATCGTATCCGCAGTTGCAGGGCTGCTTTACGCAGCAGGATGCAACATTCTGGAGGCGCAGCAATACAGCGACCCGGAAACGGGGCTGTTTTTTATGCGGGTAGACTTCGCACGTCTCGGCGATGCAACCTTCAGCAACGAACCGGCCAGTAGGATTGCGGAACTCGCCGATCGTCTGGGGATGACCTACACCCTGCGGCCATTGTCGCTACCCAAGCGAGTGATGTTCCTGGTCTCAAAGTTCGATCATTGCCTTGCAGACCTTCTCAATCGGTGGCGCATTGGTGAGTTGCCAATGGAACCGGTTGCAGTGGTCTCCAATCACGGCCAAGAACACCTTGCCTCTACTGATCTGAAGGATTTGCCCTTCTTTCACCTTCCCGTCAGTCGAGACAACAAGGCGCAGCAGGAAGCGAAACTTGTTCAGCTGATCGAGCACACCGACCCCGATCTCATTGTTCTCGCCCGTTACATGCAAATCCTGTCAAACGGTTTCGCAGCCAGGTTGGCTGGGCGGTGCATCAATATCCACCACTCATTCCTACCCGGCTTTAAGGGCGCCAAGCCCTATCATCAAGCGCATCTGCGAGGAGTAAAACTTATTGGCGCGACAGCCCACTACGTGACCTCGGATCTCGATGAAGGTCCAATTATCGAACAGGACGTAGAGCGTATATCCCACAAGACACGCCGGGCGACCTCATCCGCAAGGGACGCGACATTGAACGACAGGTCTTGGCCCGCGCTGTTCGGCTACACCTTGAGGATCGCGTTATCCTGAATGGGAACAAGACCGTCGTTTTCTCAGGCTGAGAAGGCGGAGGCTCTTAGTCGTAGTCGCGAAGCCCTCAAGGGCGGGGAAGCGATGCTCGCTGGCGCGAAGCGGTTCGCGTTGAGCAGCGCGCGACTGTACCGCATTGAAAGTTTGTCCGAACTCTTTCGGCGCTGCCATCCGCTCTGCGAGCGAGGCCCGCGCGCTGTTCTGGTCTGCGCTCCCTATAGGACGATCGAAGAGCGGTGTGTGCGACCAAGGTGAACATCGTGTCGTTCAGCAGTTCACCGCACGCGTTTGTCCCAGGGCGGACGCTTGCCCCTTTCGCGATGCCGGGCTTCTGGCCGGCCTATGCATATTCGAGCGTCGCAATTCAATGGCACGCAGACTAGCAAGGGACGGAGGGCGCCTTCTTTCAGTTCGGCGGCATGCGGAAGTACTGCCCGAAAAAGCTTTTAAGTTCCATTAGGTGACACCTGCGAGTACCGTTCAGCCCGCTTTCGCACCACCTGTGCTGCCATTCTTCTAGCAATAGCGACGCAGCAGTCGCGCAAGGCGGAACAATTCGTCTGCACGTCACTATTCGCAGGAGAACGGCTTGGTAGGCTGCAACTGCGCTGCCAATCGACGATTTTACAGCGCTAATTTTGATGAAATTGAACGCCCATCCGGAGTTTTAGATGAAAGGTTCCGCAACCGCTGCATTGGAGGGCCTCAAACGCCCGGACCTGCTGCAACGAGGCGCGTATGTGAATGGCGCTTGGCTCTTGAAGCCCGAAACCCTCGCTGTGGTCGATCCCGCTACCAGCGAAGAACTGGCTCAGGTGGCAGCCTGCGAAATGTCTGATGTAGATAATGCGGTTCGTTTCGCGCGAAGCGCATTCCTGCGGTGGCGCGACTTGCTTCCTTCAGAACGGGGCGCATACCTCCGGAAGTGGGCGACAGGATTGCGCGAAAATGCGGAAGATCTGGCCGTCATCATGACCGCCGAGCAAGGCAAGCCTATCGCGGAGGCTCGCGGCGAAATCTCATACGCCGCGGGCTTTCTGGACTGGTTTGCAGCGGAGGGCGAGCGAGCATACGGCGAAACCATCCCCAGCCATATAATTGGAAGCCGGCTGGCCGTGCAGATGCAGCCGATCGGAGTGACCGTTGCTATCACACCATGGAACTTTCCATCGGCAATGATCACAAGAAAGGCCGGAGCGGCGTTGGCCGCTGGCTGCACCATGATTGTAAAGCCTGCTCCAGAAACACCCTTGTCGGCACTCGCGCTTGCGCGTCTTGCCGAAGACGCAGGAATCCCCGCCGGCGTGTTTCAGGTGATAACCGGCGAAGCTCCCCCAATTGCAAAGCGGCTGTTGGAACATACCGATGTGCGCGCGTTCTCATTTACGGGCTCGACCGAGGTCGGGCGATCCCTGCTTGAGCAGTCCGCAAGGACTGTAAAGAAAGCTTCGCTCGAGCTGGGCGGCAATGCTCCATTCATTCTTTTCGACGACGTGCCGATGGAAGCTGCGGTGACAGGCTGCATGGCAGCAAAGTTCGCTACATCCGGCCAGGACTGTTTGGCAGCAAACAGGATTTACGTTCAGCGGGGAGTCTATGACCGGTTCGTAGAAGAATTCGGCAAGGCCACCAGCAAACTGAAAGTCGGACACGGATTGGAGATCGACGTCGACATCGGTCCAATGACCAAGGCATCTGGTGCCGAAAAATGCAGGCGGCAGATCTCCGAGGCTCTTTCAGCAGGGGCTCGAATGATAGTCGGCGCACATACCGCTCTTGGTGGGAACTTCGTGATGCCGACAGTGCTCGCCGATGTGACCGACGACATGCTGGTTGCAAAAGAAGAAACGTTCGGGCCTGTGGCTGCAATTCTGCCCTTCGACAACGAAGCGGAGGTGCTCGCGCGCGCGAACAACTCGGAGATGGGTCTTGCGGCGTATATTTACACCCGAGATCTTAACCGCGCGATGCGGCTCACCGACCGGCTCGAATACGGCATGGTGGCGGTCAACACCCCAAAATTTACGGGAGCGCCCATCCCCTTTGGCGGATGGAAACAGTCCGGACTCGGCCGGGAAGGCTCAAAACATGGCATTACCGAGTATCTAGAACCCAAATACACCTGCTTCGGAAATCTTGCAGCATAAGAGGATGCGTTGATGACTATCAACATCAAAGAAGTAAGCGAGAAGGACAGGAACTCTGTCCTGCATCCTTTCACGCAGCTCAGGGATTTCGCTAGCGGCAAGCTTGGTGATCCAACGATCATCGAAACGGGCAAAGGCATCCGCATCCAGGATGCGCATGGAAACCAGTTTATCGACGGCTTCGCTGGCCTATACTGCGTTAACGTCGGCTACGGCCGCACCGAAGTCGCAGAGGCGATCTCCCGTCAAGCTCACCGTCTCGCCTATTACCATTCCTACGCCGCGCACACGACCGACGAACTTGCTATCCTGTCTGACCGTCTCGTGAAAATGGCGCCAGGTAAGATGAGCAAGATTTTTTATGGCATGTCCGGCTCGGACGCCAACGAGACGCAGGCCAAACTGGTCTGGTACTACAACAATCTTCGGGGCAAGCCGAACAAGAAAAAGATCATCTCGCGCGAGCGCGGTTATCACGGCTGCAGCGTCGTGTCGGGGTCCATGACCGGCATGAGCTTTTACCACGACCACATGGATCTGCCGCTCCCGCAGATTGTTCACACCGGTGTTCCACACCATTACTGGGGTGCGACCCCGGGCGAGACCGAGCGCGAATTCTCCGCTCGCCGCGCCGCCGAGCTGGATCAGCTGATCGAACGCCTGGGCCCGGACAATGTTGGCGCCTTCATCGGCGAGCCGGTGCTCGGCACGGGCGGCATCACGCCTCCGCCGGAAGGTTACTGGGAAGCGATACAGACGGTCCTCAAAAAGCATGATGTGCTGCTCATTGCTGATGAAGTCATCACCGGTTTCGGCCGGATCGGCTCGATGTTCGGCTCCCAGCACTATGGCATCGAGCCAGATCTGATCACGATCGCGAAAGGTTTGACGTCGGCCTACTTCCCGCTCTCCGCGGCAATCGTCGGTGAAAAGGTCTACAAGGTTCTGGAAGATGGAGCCGACAGAGTCGGTGCATTCTCCCACGGCTATACCTACTCAGGTCATCCGATCGGAGCGGCGGCGGCGAACGCGGTTCTCGACATTGTCGAGAAGGAAGACCTACCCGGCAATGCTCGCAACGTTGGCGCATTCTTCCAGGCGCAATTGAAGGAAAGATTCGCGCAGTTGCCGATCGTCGGCGAAGTGCGCGGCGTCGGTCTTATGGGCGCAATCGAATTTGTCGCCGATCGGCACAAACGCAAACGTTTTGATCCGACGCTCAAGGTTGGTGCCAGAATTTCGAAGGCTGCCCGTGACCGTGGTCTTATCGCTCGTGCCATGCCGCACGGGGACATTTTGGGCTTTGCTCCGCCGTTGATAGCAACCAAGGCAGAAGTCGAAGAGATCGCTGCAATCGCCGAAAGCGCAGTGCGCTCGGTGATGGACGAACTCGTCCGGGATGGCCACATCCTCTGAAACACGCTTCGAGGTCTCCTGCAGTATCAATGCGAGGCCGGAGAAGCCTTGCACATGTCTATATAACCAGTGGCCACCCACACCTCCACGCCGTTCGAGACTGGACAGACCGCTCCAGCACATCAAGGAACCGGCCGAGCGCGTAGGTGTCGATACTCTCGATCCACAGCCGACGGATGCCGCCAGGCTCCATTTTTCCATGCTGCTCTTCATCGCCCGGACGGAACATATGCGCTGGCTTCGCCAAAACGACCTCCACGGTAACAAGCTGCGGCACGGACGGCACGGAGATCTGGCAGAGCTCCTTGCGACCGGAAAAGCTGGCACTGAAGGCTCGCCGATCGCGCGATCGCCGAAACACTGGCCCCAGCCCTCGAAAGTCGCCGCGACCAGCCGCTCAACCTGATGCTTCGTCACAGGGCTACTCCGAGTGCTTTGCACTGCCTTCAGCCAACTCAGCAAGCCAGCCGTCACTGTACCTCACCGTGAGGATACGAAAGGACGGGTCAGAAGGAAGAGCACGGCGAAGATGAAGCGAAGGCCGAGTTCCGAGAGTAGCGGCGAGAGACATTCCGCTGAACCTCGCAGAAGATGATCCAGCCGCGGCCTTCGCCCCGCATTGTGGCCGCCTCGACAAAGTCGATCGTATTGATGTCGGCGGGACGGCGCGTGACAGCCGGTTGACTGCGCCGGTCTGGAGTTCGGCAGCAACATCGGCTATCACAACCAATCCAGGCCGCGCTCGATCTCGATCGCAAAAATCAGCTTACCTTCGTGCGTAACCCGACCCTGCCCCTCCGGCGGTCTTGCATCGCCGAACCGCTACGATCTCGCACCGGTTTCTTAACTTTCCAGCGCATCTCGGATGGCGCGAATCGCCCCGAACGCATCAAAGGGAAGGGCTTTGGGGGCCTGGTAAACTTGGTCAGGCCACTGTGCCCGCTTCACCGGTGATTGGCCAGGCTGGTGTGAGAGCTTCACCGCCGCGAAGTCTGCTTGAGGATCAATATAGATCACCTGGCCACCATACCCCCACGCGATGTAGGCGCCTCTCTCTTGGTCTTCAATCCAGAACGTATTGTGATAAGCGCCATTGGGCAGGTCTGAACTGGCATCGGCATAAGAACCGTTCGGTGCGAACAAGTCGAATAGATGAGACTTAGGGCGTCTTATCGCCTCGATCCATTCAGATGGAACGATCTGCCTGCCGTTGAGCCTGCCGCCGCGCAGATGCAGCAGCGCGAAGCGCGCGAAATCACGGAGTGTGGCTTGAAATCCACCGGACGACATTGAAAAACGAGACTTGTCTACGATTTGGCAGGCGTCTTCCTCCGCCCCCATCGGACTCCACAATTCGCTGCTGTACAGTTCCGGGAGAAACTTGCCGGATACGCGCTGCATGATTAGCCCCAGCACGTCGATGTTGGGGTCAAAGTACTTGAACCGCGCGCCGTGCAGCGCCTCCTGCTCGGTTATCCGCAGAATGGCCTGCCATATATCGGGAGGAGCGTCAGGATGTCCCTCCGGGTGGCCGAAGTATCCTGTGGCTACAACGTAATTAAAGTAATCGTTGTTTGGCACGTACCACAATCCCTTGAGAGTGGCGCCCGCAGTCATGTCCAGCAAGTGCTGCACCGTGGCGCCGCGGTAGGCGGTGGCCTGTAGTTCCGGCAGATACCGTGTTACCAGACTTTCAGGGTCGATAAGCCCACGGTGCACAAGAATCCCGAACACCGTCCCGGTGATGGACTTGGAACCCGATCTGGCGATGTGCTGAGAATGCGGTTCCATACCATTCATGTATGTTTCGAACACGATCTCGCCCTGGTGCAAAACCAGAAACCCGTCAGTATAGTCCCTCTCGAGGTATTCGCGGATCGTGGCGTGCTGGCCGTCGCTCGACGAAACTTCGATGTCACCGATATCCCCCCTGGTCCGACTTGGAAGCGGCAGGACCGGTCCTGGCCCGCGCCAAACCCGGGCGGTTCGCGTAGATTCGCTTACGTGCGAGTATGTCCACTTGCTATAAGGCCAAAAAGACCACTCGTCGGGTGGGATGATCGGCGCACCCAGCGTCGGATCGGGCCGCCATAACTCGGGATCGGACTGCGAGGTGCCGGCAACGCGGCGGTTGAGATCTTCGACTTCCTGAGACATCGAAATGCTCCTTGACTTCGGCCAATGCCATCACGAACTGGCGGCAGATGGCCAATTTTCTGAAATTCAGCACTCATCAGGCCTATACTTTGATCAACCCGACACCGCCCGTGAAAAAGGTTTCACTTGGGCAATGGAGAGCCGATCGACATAAGCACCTATTGGGATCACGCCCATGTTCGCCAGCTGCTGCTGTGTTGGACGAAGCAGCGTTTGCAGGTGCGTTAACATTGCGCGTCTACTGGCCTGGCAGCGAACCGGGCCGCAATCGGAACACCCCCAAGTTGTTCTCGATTGGCCCAGCCCGGTATCATCGATCAGAAGCCTGCGTCTGTTTTAGCGGACGTAAAGCTGACGTTTGTAGTTCGTCAAAATCTCGCAGCCAGTTTCGGTTACGCGAACAGTCTCGCTGGTGCCGACGTCCGCAAAGCCGAAAGCCTTGACCATCGAGGGGATATGGAACACCATATTCGGCTTGAGGATCCGCGTTTCCCCTCGCTTAAACGACAGGATGTGGCCTTCGCCCCAATCCGGCGGGTAGCTGATGCCGATGGAATACCCTGTGCGCTTGAAACGACCCTCGTAGCCTCCATCGTTGACGGTCTCCGACCAGATACTCCACACCTCACCGAGAGGGCGATCAGGACGTATGCCGTCGAGCATGTTTTCCAGCGCGCTTCGTGACACGTCCTCCATTTTCTCGAGTTCACGGTTGGATGGACTGACCACGGAAGCCCGCATGATCGCGGCGCTATAGCGTCGAACGGTGCCGGACAGTTCCAGGAAGACAGGATCACCCGCCTGAATCTGCCGGCCCGACCACGTGCCGTGCGCATAGCTCGTGCGCACGCCTGAAGTCACAAACGGCGGGTAGCCGGGGTATTCACTTCCCTTGAGTGTGACCACGCGCTGGATTTCGGCGGCGATTTCATTCTCGTTCACGCCGGCCCTTATGTGGTTGATACCTGCTTCGATGCCGGCCTCAGCAATCCGAGCCGCCTGCCGGATATAGTGTATTTCAGCATCGGATTTAACGACGCGGACGGTCTCGACAATTATCGAGCCATCTTCGAAGCGCACATCGGGGAGAAGGCTCTTGAGCGCTTCATAATCGGCGATCGAGAAGAACCAGGACTTTTTCTCAAACCCTACCTTCGCCTTGGCAAACCCCAGGTTACGCAGGGTTTCCGCGAGCAGCTCGAGCGGGGCCTCGTGGTCCATGTAGCTGGTACTGTTATCTATCCACGAATAGACCCGGACATTCACCTCTTCAATGCCGCGGGTGATATGCAGGGGCTCCCCTTCCAGCGGGATAAGCAGATACTGGGCGGAGGCATAACCGAGCGTGTTGTAACCGCTTAGGTAAAGCATGTTCTCGGGGATCGTCACCACGAGGATGTCCAGATCCCGGGCTGCAATGCCTTCGCGGACCGCCTTGAGCCTTCTTTGATATTCCTGGATAGTAAAAGCCAGGTCTTTTTCTACCTTTATGGTGTCTATTCCGGAAACTTTCATAGGAGCCCTTCGAAACAAAGAGGCGCGCCACGCGCTGGACGGTGTATCGTAGCACCTGACCTGCGCATAACGTTGCCGTCGTTTCCAAGTTCGCGCAGGAAACCTGCGTTGAGCTGGCCTTGATTGCTCAAAAGCCTCCGTCCTCGTCGACATTGCTGTTCCATCGACAGCCATCCCAACAATCCAAACCTCGGGAAAATGGCGGCGGGTCGGGCGAAATCTGCGCCAAGGTTGTGCCCGCGTCAGGAGCCTGGACTTCGCCGGCTTAGATCACTTCACTTCCGGCAGCCTCGGCGCGCGTGCGGGCCGTCGGAGTGTTCTGCCAGTTGAGATGGCAGGCTTGTGATCGGGTAAGAATGCGGCTGCCGTCACCGCTGACGTCGGGTCCCCTGTCCGAGGCGCTGACGTCGCGGGCCTCCCGATGCAAAGTGCCTGCGCGCACGATTGGCTGCCCCCTCCCGGCTCGAAAGTCTGCACGCAATTCGCATCTATGCAGAAAATCCTCAACATGGGTGAGAAATAGGGGGAATTTCCCATGGTCTGACGGATATGATCAATCCTGCACAGACGAAGCTAGTTCCCCGCTGCCGCCAGCCGCGTTCGCGCCTGGAGTCTGTCCGCGGCGTTTGGACCAAGGTAAACCGCAATTGACGAGCTCCATGATTATGAACGGCAGTATCCTTCCATTAGACAGCATCAGGGACGATTTCCCAGCGACGCAAGACTTTATTTACATGGATGTTGCCAACCAAGGATTGATATCTCGTACCACAAGAATGTCGTTCGAGGATCATCTGAATAACAGATTGCACGGGATAAACGATGAGCTTAGCCAATTGGCGGACATCGAGAAGACACGCGCCAGATTTGCTAGATTTGTTGGTGCGGATAAAGATGAAATTGCCATCACAAAGAACGCGTCAGAGAGTATCAACATAATCGCCAACGCGATTGACTGGCGAGCCGGCGACAGCGTTGTCTTATGCCCTCAACTTGAGCATGCTAACAACATCCTGCCATGGCTCCAGGTGAAAGCTCTACATGATGTTGATCTGAAATTGGTGGAGCCGGATAATGGTGCCATTCCCGTAGATGCGATTGTCAATGCCCTTGATTCCAGGACTCGCGTTGTGGCGCTTTCGACCGCAACAATGGTTCCTGGTTTTCGGACAGTCACGCAACCCGTCGCGGAGGCGTGCAGGCGTCATGGCGCCTTCCTTTTGGCGGACGGGACTCAGTCGGTCGGAATTCTCCATACTGATGTCAACCGGTTGGGAGTAGATGGTTTGGCCGTCTCGACTGTGAAGGGATTGATGGGCCTCTACGGATCGGGGTTTCTCTACTGCCGCCGGGAGTGGGCAGATCAGCTAAAGCCAGCTTACCTCGCTCGCTTTAGCGTCGATCTCGGGAACGCACCAGAGTCGGCTCCCATTCTCAACGCCGCCAGGCTGCGGGCTGGAGCGCCTCGTTTTGATATCGGGCATTACAATTTCCCAGGCATGATTGCCGCGCACGCATCCTTGGGGCAACTGCTGGAGATCGGAACAGAAGCAATCGACAAGCATGTGACATCTTTGGCAACTCGACTGGCTTCAGGGCTGCTAGAAGCCGGACTGCCTGTCTGTGGCGGGCCTCCTGGCGACCACACTGGGAGTATTGTGGCGATTGGCGACATGGCTGCACTCGGCGGAACGCAAGAAGTCGCCGCCTACATACCGTCGCTGCACAGCTATCTTGCGGAAAACAAGGTCGTTGCATCAACGCGACGAGGGCTCCTTCGGTTCTCGCTTCATCTTTACAACAGCGAAGAAGAAGTCGGCCAAGTTATCGATATAGTCAAGAAATGGTCGAATTAGCTGCGCCAGATTACAACCGGATAGGAGAATTTATGTCATCGCAAAGCGCGGATACGGTGGCGCTTCTTCAAGACCTTGTCAAAATTGAAAGCGTCAACCCTTCGCTTTCACCCAGGGGCAGCGGAGAACAGCGGGTCGCCGAATATCTTGAAGGGTTTTGCCGGGACCGAAACCTGCCTTATGAACTCCAGCACGTTGTCGACGGGCGCTCGAACTTCTTGACCTGGATCTCAGGCAAAGACCCTGGTCGGCGCCTTCTTTTCGTGGCCCATATGGACACGGTGCCCACTGATAATTGGGCTTCCGATCCATTTTCTCCCGAATTGAAGGATAATCGACTCTACGGCAGGGGGAGTTGCGACACAAAAGGTTCCCTCTCTGCAATGATGACCGCCCTGAGTACCCTAGGTGACCGTCAGCCGAATGCCACAATTGTCGTTGCCGCTAGCATTGATGAAGAGTACCGCAAGATCGGAGCTCGCGCCATCGCTCTCTCCGGCAAGTCGTATGATGCCGCGGTTGTTGGCGAACCAACCGAGCTCGAGCTTGTAGTCGCCCACAAAGGGTCAGTCCGCTGGCAAATCGAGGTTCAGGGTGTCCCTGCTCACACTTCGAAGCCGCACCTAGGAGTCAATGCAATCTCAGGCATGGCAAAGGTGATATTGGCGCTCAACGAACACGGCGAGAATCTCGCTTCGCGCACCCAACCTTTGGTCAGCCCTCCCACTTTGACGATAAGTCTGATTGAGGGTGGCTTGGAATTGACGACGGTTCCTCCATCGTGCCGCATCTGGGTGGATCGGCGCCTCGTTCCAGGGGAGCGACCAGAGCAGGCGTTGGCAGAAGTGGAGAACATACTGCAAGGTTTGCGGGATCGCGAAGACATCAAGGTCCGATCATTACTGCCCGCGCTTGAAGATCCTGCTCCGGACAGTGCCGAGTCAAGCAAGATAGCTTCTGTGGCAGCGCAGGCGTGTGCCGATATTGCCGGCACGGGCACGTACATTGGAGTGCCGTACGGCACGGATGCTAGTCAGCTATCTTTGGCCGGCATTCCCTGCATTGTGCTAGGACCAGGAAGCATTGATCGCGCTCACACAAACAATGAGTTCATTGAATTGGATCAGCTTGAAATGTGCGTTCAGATATATAGACAAATAATGCTCAGTTATTAGATTCGAAACTGCAGAGATAGCACGCATGCTTACGCGGCACGTCGTGAGAGAGAGCCGTGGTCCGGCTCGACCACTCTCAATCGGGAAGGGATCATCGCTATGAATGATCATTGTCGAAAAGTTCTGGTGATGGCCAGTAGCAAGGGTCTTGGCTTGGCCATCGCAAAACGATTAGCTAAAAATCGCTCGGAAGTCGTTATCTGTGGTCGTAACAAGGCTGCATTAGACCAAGCTGTAGGTGATCTACAGAAAATTGAGGGATGCGCTGGCGCTCATGGCATAATTGCAGACTTATCCCGGCGATCAGATGTCGACATGTTGTTGCAACGCACTTTGGAGCTCCTCGGGAGCATTGATTGCCTCGTCGTAAATTCCGGTCATATGCCGCACGGAACTATCGAAGACCTAAGCGACGATGATTGGGATCATTCCTACGAGACGCTTCTCATGAGTGCAGTAAGGGTGTCGCGAGCGGCAGCCGCTGCGATGAAAGCGTCTGGTCGTGGGGGCGATATCGTCTATGTTACCTCGGGAGGCGTGCACGAGGCGACAGGTCACCTACTGCTGTCGAACGTCATGCGTGCCGGCATAGCAGTATTAGCTAAGCACCTCGCAGATACACTTGCGGGAAGTGGCGTTCGCGTGAACGTTGTCGCGCCTGGTTATTTTGACACAGGCAGAGTTCACAAGAGAATTGAGGCGTTGACGGTCGACGAAGGTCTCAACCGAGATGCCGCTATCAAACGTGTGGCCAATACCAATCCCTTGGGGCGTATCGGAACTGCCGACGAACTCGCGGAGCTAGTTGGATTCATCGTCGGTGACCGAGCAAGATACCTGAATGGCACGACAATAGTGATTGATGGCGGGGGCAGTCGCCTTGTGATGTAGCTGTAGGTGGATGTTGGTGCATCCGTGCATCCCTCGCCGCATCCGACCTCAGCGCACAGGCCAGCCGAAAGAGGGCGAATTATTTTCTGCCCCAATGCCCCTAATGAGCTATGCAGCCGATTATGGCTGGCTGCTTGAGAGCTTGGATTTGAATGGCACCGCAAAGATGGACTTACAGCGGCGAGTTTCCAGCCGCACGTCAGACTCGGAGACACTCACTCTACGGTAAACGGAAGGGTCAAGGCTGGCCACATGTCCGACCTTGACGAGCCGAAGGCTCGCGAGTAGGGAGCAGGAACGCAAGCAACGCCAATGATCCTAGCTATGCGCCTGATCTGCCCTACATGGCTTGATTAACGTGAAGCAATGATTTCCCGGCGAATGCGCTTCGGCCGAATAGACTGCTGCTGTTGATTGCGCCGGCTCACATTGCACCATCACGCCGCCGAGCGGCGCGTCCCGGCTACCCGGCGCGAGCAAAGCAGAATGTCAGTTCACCACTGCAACCGACCCTCGTTCCAGGAGCACGGCTTTCGAATCGCCGTTGCGTGAGTGCCAGTCCGACCGCTCATCTTAGAAGACTCTCAGCGGAGTTCGATTCCCTACAGCGCGAGGGTCAGGCGGCCGCGATAGGTAGCAGAACATACGAGGGGAACTCTTCGCAGTGATGCACGCTGTTGTGGGCGACTTCCCACTTCGTTTCGTCCCAATTGTTGCCGCCCGTGTTCAGATTTCGATCGAAGCGAGGAAACGAGGAGCTGGATATCTCGAGCCGAATTCGATGACCGGGCGGGAACCAGTTGCTCGTGGCATCCAGGTCAACCTGTACTTGGTAGACGTTGCCCGGCTCCATCAGAACTGACCGGTCGAAGCCTTCGCGAAACCGAACGCGCAGTATCCCGTCGACGACGTCAACGGCACGCCCGTCCGGATGCACGTCAAGTAGTCTGGCCACAAAGTCTGTATCCGGGGCGGAAGATGAGACGAAAAGGACGGCTTTGACGAAACCGCTGACTTCAACTCCCCCTTCAAGGAGGTCAGACGTAAAACACAGAACGTCCTGGCGGAGTTCTACTTCCTGATAGTCACGAGGGCCCATCGTCGTCCCCCTTGAGTTTCCGCCATGAACCCCCAAAAACGGCACCGGATTGCCAGGGTCATAGACAAAACTATCGGCTGGCTCGTCCTCGGCAGGTGGGTTGAGTTCAAGTGCGCCATCGCCGAGGCGAGTGTTGGAATTTCCACCGCTTCGCAAGAACCAACGCTGTAGTTCCACACCGGCAGGTGGCCATTCTGAAGCCGCACGCCACTCGTTGCGACCCATGACATAGTATCGGACGCGGGGCATCGCCTCGATGCGGTCGGGCATTTCCTTCAGCCAACCGTCGAACCAGTCCAGGTAGATTTGCCAGCAATCCAAGCGTGCATCGCCCAACTCACGCTCACCGATGACTGTCGGGGCCTCAAGTGTCGCGGTCTTGCAGTGGGTGGCTGGCGAGAGAATGATGTGCTGGTGATCACGAGCCGCAGCGCTCGTCCCCCGAGCGCTGAAGAGGCGCCGCGTGTAGAGTGCGTCGGCGGCACCGACGTCATACCACGAGTTCACAAATAGGGCTGGGAGGTCAATTGCCGAGTCCTCGCGAAGGAAACCAAACCTGTCGAACCAGGGATCCCCAGGGTCCCGTGAAACCCAGTCCTCCCAATCCGTGGGCGGTGACCCGATGATCTTGAGGATGTCGATGATCGGCAGCGTTGCGAATGCGCGCTGGTACTCTTCGTCGGCCTTCGCTTGCGGCCGGGAACGATCCTTGCCATGGCTCTGATGGAAGTGGGGTACCCACATGCTCAACTCTAGCGCGCCGCCAAGCCGCGACCCGCAAAGGCGCAAATCCCCCAGTCGCTGTCGATCGCCAGATAGCGTGCCGCCCGCCCCCTCTATGATCGCACAGCGATGAGCGGGATGGCATAGCTGAGCGGTAAGCACCTGGGTGATTCCGAGCGCGGAGCATCCGTACGTGCCGACCCGCCCCGTCGACCATGGCTGGGAGGCGATCCAGGAGAGAGTATCGTAGCCGTCCTTCGCGTCATGCTCGAGGAGCGCGAAATGACCGCCAGAATCAAAGAGCCCACGAAGTTCCTGCACAACCACGGCGTAACCCTGAGCCGCGAACATCATGGCTACAGGGCGTGTGGGTTCGGGCAGACGATATGCGGCCTTGCCGTACTTCGTTCGGATCAAAATCGAAGCGAGTTTGCCCGTGTACCCGAGAGGGCGGTAGACATCCGTCGCAAGTTCCACGCCGTCGCGCATAGGAACTCGCAACCCAGTTTGTAGAACCACTTCATAACGGGGTTCTAAAAGGTTTCGACATATGGTGCTCGCAACAAGTCATTATTTGGCTCTCCACAAGAAGCTGCTCGCGTCAGCTGGCATTTACGCAGCGGAGTGACCGCCTCGACTGCTGCTACTA